>JAFTDQ010000089.1 GCA_017454075.1 Clostridia bacterium | reverse complement strand
GTTCTCCGTTTGGAGTTCCCGGCTCACATTGTTTTTACATACAATTCAGGCTGCTTTGACTTTCAAATAATCACTTGTGTGAGGATAATTGATATGAACTGTCGGGAAGATGTACGGTGTGCGGATACAAAAAAGGGTCCGCCGTAAAGATCAGCGTCGGCGGGCTTACGAAGCACGAAACGGTACTTCCGGACTGCATGCATGAAGGCAAAAAAGAGCATTATACCGACAAGGACGGAAGGATATACCTGAGCAGCGCCGGAATAAAGGAAGTTACGGTGGATGAACTCGTAATTCCGAAATCAACGACCCGTCACGTAGGCGGGGATTACGCTCACGATGAAACCGAGCACTGGATCGCCTGCGCCTGCGGCGCCGAACTCAATCGCAAAGAACACTCATTCGGCGAAAACGGAGTATGCGAAGTCTGCGGATTCCGGAAGACCGAAGCTGAGTCCGTGACAAGCGGACCGCCCGCGGAAAGCAAAGACGAAGGTAAAAACGAAAGTAAAAACGAAAGCGAAAGCCGTTTCCCGTGGTGGATAATCATTATCGTCTGCATAGCTCTGGCAGTCATTGTACTGACGGTTATCATTATTTCCTCGGGAAAGAAAAAAGGCAAAGAAAAAGAATCCGAAGCTGCCCGGAACGGCTGAACGCTGTTTGCCGGATCTGATATCACTGTGTAATAACACGAAAAAAGCCGGGGCCGCACTTTCGCGGCCCCGGCGATTTCAGTTCCTGTGTGTCTGCATATAAAAGAGATACTGCTGCGCGATCCCGCCGTATTCTCCGAAGTCGCTTATGCAATGACCCGGGAAAAACTCGGCGAGCGCCCGTTTTATCCAGACGTCGACGGGAAAGGCGTCGAGACGGAAATACCCGAAAAGCGCTATACAGGAGGCGACCTTCGGCCCGACTCCGTGAAGCCCGGTCAGAAACTTTACAAGTTCCCCGGTCGGGAGGGCCTTAGCCTTTTCGAGATCGACGGAACCCTCGCTCACGTCGCGCGATACGCGAGCAATATAGCCCGCCCGATAGCCGAACTTCATTTCCGAAAGCTCTGCTTCGCTTATTCCGGCGAGCCGCCGCGGAGTGGGAAAGGCGTACAATCCCTCCCCGACGGGCTCTCCGCATCTTTCGCAGAGCCGGTTTATCAGCCCTTTTATGCGAGGGATATTGTTGTTCTGGGAAATGATGAACGATATGAGCGCTTCCCAGGGTTCCTGCCTCAGTATCGCAACACCGTCCGAGATCCTGATCGCTTCTTCCATTGCGGGGCAGTCCGGAAACCGGGAGACAAGCTCCTTTTTTACCGGTCCGTAATCAAAATCCAGCCCGAGGTAGGAGACCGCCGTCCCGCGCGATGAAAACCCTTCGGCAATTATCGTATTGTCGGTCTGCCGGACTCTCAGCGGAGCGCCGAGCGCAACGCCCTCGAAAACGTTCTCAGCGACCCTTTCAAACCTGAAACACTGTCCGCAGTCGAAAACCTTGTTGACGTCGTACCCGCCGGGGCGCGGAAACTCAAAGCAGGACTGCCGTGTCAAGTGCGAGCTCCATCATCTGAGTGAAGGAGACCTGACGCTCTTCGGCGGAAAGCTCCTCCTTCGTTATGAGGTTGTCGGATACCGTGAACATTCCGAGCGCGTTTTTGCCCGCCTGGGCGGCCGTCATGTAAAGCGCCGCCGTCTCCATCTCAACGCAGCAGATTCCCATGCTCGCCCATTTCTGCGAAGCGTGCGTGTCGTTGTTATAGAATATGTCCGACGAAAGCACGTTGCCGACCGTATATCTGATCTTTTTCTTTTCGGCTTCTTCGTACGCCGTCCTGAGAAGCGTGAAGGAAGCGATCGGAGCGAACGCTCCCGGGAGGAGATACTGATGGGCAAAATCCGAGTCTGTGCTCGCTCCCATCGCGAGGATTATGTCGCGGAGACGGATCTCCGATCTCATGGCGCCGCAGGAGCCGATCCGGATTATGTTCTCCACGCCGAAGAAATTGAAAAGCTCGTAGCTGTAAATCCCGATCGACGGCATTCCCATTCCGCTCGCCATTACGGAAACTTTCTTTCCCTTGTAGGTTCCCGTGTATCCCTGAACGCCTCTGACGTTGTTGAAAAGAACGGGGGACTCAAGGAAATTCTCGGCGACGAATTTGGAACGAAGCGGATCGCCCGGCATGAGAACGGTTTTCGCTATGTCCTTCGGCGTCGCGTTGATGTGTGGGGTGGGGTAGTGTGCCATTTGTTTCTCCTTACTCCCTTATCGGGAGATTTTTTGATTTTTCGTTAAGACCTGATTTTATGAGCTCGGCCGCCTCAGAGGGCGTCACTTCAGACTGCTCGCCCGTAAGAAGATTTTTCAGCGTTACGGTTCCTCGGGCGATCTCATCGTCGCCGATAAAGACGACGTAAGGGATGCCGAGTTTGTCTGCATATCCGATTTTTGCCTTCGGCTTTTTCTTTTCGGTATATAACTGCGTCCTGATACCCGCTTTACGGAACCGGGCGGCGATTTCGGCCGGCTTTTCGCCGTTTTCCGTCATCGGCGCGATAAGAACGTCGGCGGGCGACGACGGAAAATCGGGATTCAGAAGACCCTGTTCGTTAAGGATATAAAACAGCCGGGTCAGACCGATCGAAATGCCCACACCGGGCAGGTGGCGGTCGGTGTAATGCTCGGCAAGATTGTCGTATCTTCCGCCGGAGCAGATCGAACCGATTTCGGGGTGCTTTTTAAGAGACGTTTCGTAAACCGTGCCGGTGTAATAATCGAGCCCGCGGGCTATCGTGAGATCAACGCGGAAATTGTCTTCCGGGACCCCGAGAGCGGCGACCCCTTCGCAGACCGCACGCAGCTCCGAAAGACCGGCGTCGAAGACCTCGTTCGCTCCGGCGAGTTCCCCGAGGACCGGAAACAGTTTGTCGTCCGACGTCGAAATGAATCCGGTTATCCTCGATGCGTTCTCTTCGCTTACACCGAGGTCGAGGAGCAGGGATATCACTTTGTCCGGACCGATCTTTTCGAGCTTGTCGACCGTCCTCATGATATCTCCGGCGCGGTCCTTTTCTCCGATCATCTCAAAAAATCCGTTCAGGATCTTGCGGTTGTTCACTCTTATCACGAAGTCTTTCAGCCCGAGCGAACTGAAAACGTCGTAAATGATCGCCGGGATCTCCGCGTCGTTCATTATGTCGAGCTTTCCGTCTCCGATCACGTCGATATCCGCCTGATAAAACTCGCGGAATCGGCCGCGCTGAGCGCGCTCGCCGCGGTATACCTTGCCTATCTGATATCTTCTGAACGGGAAAGCGAGGTCGTTCGCGTGTTCGGCTACGTACCTTGCGAGGGGGACAGTCAGGTCAAATCTGAGCGACAGATCGGAGTCGCCCTTGACAAACCTGTATATCTGTTTTTCGGTTTCCCCGCCTCCCTTGGCGAGGAGGATCTCGGACGCCTCGATAAGAGGCGTGTCGAGAGGCGTGAATCCGTAAAGCGAATATACGGATCCGAGCTTTTCGAGAAAAGCGTTGAATCTTATCTGTTCCTGCGGAAGGAGCTCCATAAAACCTGAGAGCACCCGGGGACGTATTTTTTCCATTGTCACGCTGCCTTTCATATTCGCAATAAATTATATAACAACCCTTCCGGTTTGTCAATCGTAAAGATTGATTTGTACATAATTTCGTGGTATAATAGGCGTATCGAATATAATGGGGATCAGGTTTTTATGGAATTCAGGATCATTGACGTTCACGTTCACGTATATCCCGACAAGGTCGCGCCGAAGGCGGCCGAAAATCTCGGAAAGTTTTATAATTTCGGAATTGACGAGGCGGGTACGCTCGACTCACTCCTTGAGAGCGAGAAGAAAATAGGCGCGGGGGGCTTTCTTATGCTTCCCGTCGCTACCGACGCGGTCCACGTAGATCATATAAACGAATATACCGCGGATTACGTCAGAAAATCCCGCGGCCTCGGCTTCGAGGCCTATGCCGTCGGATGTATGCATCAGGAATATCCGGATTTTGAGTCGGGCGTCAGACTTATAAAATCCCTCGGCCTGCTCGGCGTAAAGCTTCATCCGGACATACAGCGCGAACCCGTCGACTCTGAAAGGATGGCCGGGCTTTACCGCGTGCTTGAGAGGGAGGGACTGCTTCTTTATCTCCACGCGGGAGACAGACGTGAAGAGTATTATTATTCCTCTCCCGACAGGATAGGGAGGGTCGCACGGGCGTTCCCGGGTCTCCGGATCTGCGCCGCCCACTTCGGAGGATATTCGGTGTGGGACGAAGCCGAAAAATATCTCTGGGGAAAATATGACAACGTGTGGTACGACCTTTCCGCATCTCTTCAGTGGATGACGCCCGCTGCGGCAACGGAAAACGTAAGAAAGGCGGGAGTTGACAGGATGATGTTCGGGTCGGATTTCCCGTCGGTCTCTCCGTGGCGCGTCATGGAGATGTTCGAAAAACTCGATCTCAGCGATAAGGAGCGCGAGGATATCCTGTGCCGCAACACCCGGCGCTTCCTCGGAGTCTCGGAATAAGATGCCCTCCTGGATCTGGGAAAGACTTTCCGACGAAACCCGTCCCGTGGTCCTTTACGGAACGGGCAACGGCGCCGACAGGATTCTCGACGTCCTCGGAGCGCGCGGAGTCGCAGTAAGCGGGATTTTCGCGTCGGACGGTTTCGTCAGAAAGCGGACTTTCCGCGGATATGAAGTCGAATCGTACGGGAGCGTTGTGAAGCGGCTGGGGGACGATATCGTGATCCTCGTCGCCTTCGGCACGTCCCGCCCTGACGTGATTAAAAACATTATCGCTATGTCGGGAAGGCACACCGTGCTTGTTCCCGACCTTCCCGTAGCCGGCGAAAACGTATGGTGCCGCGGGTTTTACGAAAAAAACAGGGAGTCGATCCGCGGGGCGAGGGAACTGCTCTCCGACGAAGCGAGCCGGAATCTGTTTGATTCGGTCCTTGAATACAGAGCAGGCGGGGAGCTCGGTCCGCTTTTTGAAAACCTGAGCGCCGAGGACGATATATGGCGCGAACTGCTCAGACCGGAAACGTACCTCCGTGCTGCCGATATCGGGGCGTATAACGGCGACACGGCGGTCGATCTTTTCCGCCGCGCGCCGGGGATCGAAAAGATCACGGCCGTAGAGCCCGACGAAAAGAATTTTTCCTCTCTTTGCGTCACTTCGGGGATCTACGGCTGCATAACGCCGGTGCGCGCCGCCGCGTGGGACAGACGCGAGGTGCTGACGTTCAGCAGAGACGGCGGCCGCGGCGCCGGACGGAGAAAGCCGGGCGACAGAAGAACGTCGGAGGTCATCGGACTGCCGCTTGATCAGATCCTTGACGGGGCGAGCGTCGATTACGTCAAGATAGACGCCGAGGGATCGGAGGGAAGAGTGCTTGCCGGAGCGGCAAAGACCGTTTCTGAATTCCGTCCCGATCTGAGGATCGCTTCCTATCACAGACCGGAGGACGTCTTTACGCTTCCGGCTCTTATTAACGAAATCTGCCCCGGATACGGGTTTTATCTGAGACGGACTCCCTGCGTTCCGTGCTGGGATCTCGATCTCATAGCAATATATCGAGGATAGATATGTCAGACGTTTTTTCAAAATTCCCGCCGTTCATCCAGGATTACGTGTACGAAAACGGCTGGACCGAGCTTCGCGACGTCCAGATAGGGGCGGCGGAGATTCTTTTCGGGACGGAGGATAATCTCCTTCTCACGACGGCAACCGCGTCGGGAAAGACCGAGGCGGCGCTTTTTCCCGTCATAACGTCGCTGTGGCGAAATCCTCCGGCGTCGTTCGGAGCTCTTTATATCGCACCGCTGAAAAGTCTTATCAACGATCAGTTTCTCCGCCTTTCGGACGTGCTCGACGAGAGCGGGGTGAAGGTATTTCACTGGCACGGAGACGTCGCTCAGTCGCACAAGACGAAAGCTCTTAAGGAGCCGTCGGGCATACTTCAGATAACCCCCGAGTCGCTTGAGAGCATGCTTATGAACCGTCCGAACGACGTCGTCCGGCTGTTCGGAGACCTGCGGTACGTCATAATAGACGAGATACACACCCTCACGGGCAGCGATCGCGGCAACCAGATAATCTGCCAGCTTTCACGGCTTTCCCGTCTTATCGGGAAAGATCCCGTGAGAATAGGTCTTTCGGCGACCGTCGGAGACTCGTCAAAGGCGGCTGACTGGCTCGGTGCCGGCTCGGCGCGGCACACGTCGGTCGTAGGCTCGCCCGACAGGAAAATATCGTGGCGCCTTGCGCTCGAGCATTTTTATATCGGCGGCGGCGATCCCGACGAGCAGGACGCCCGGCAGGCCGATACCGGGGAAGGCGGGGGTTATATGCCTTCCGACAAGGGATACGAATATATTTACGACGCGACAAAGGGTAAAAAATGCCTCGTTTTCGCAAACTCCCGCGAGGAGACCGAGGTCATTACGGCGACCCTCCGCCAGATAGCGAAAAGGCGCGGGGAACCGGACGTTTTCCGCATACATCACGGGAATCTTTCGGCTGCGATAAGGGAGGAGGCGGAGCTTTCTCTGAAAAGCGACGAACAGATGACCGTAACGTGCGCGACCGTTACGCTCGAGCTCGGCATAGACATCGGAAGACTTGAGAGGATCGTCCAGTCGGAGGCGCCCGTTTCCGTTTCGAGCTTGCTTCAGCGGCTAGGCAGGTCCGGGAGGCGCGGCGCGCCGCCCGAGATGGTCATGACGTTCAGGGAAGAAAATCCTCTCCCGAACACTCCGCTTCCGCAGCTTATCCCCTGGAGTCTCATAAGGGGCATCGCCCTGATACAGCTTTATATCGAGGAGCGCTTTGTCGAGCCCCCGAAGACAAAAAAATATCCTATGTCTCTCATGTTCCATCAGACGCTCTCCGTACTGTGCTCCAAGGGAGAACTCACCCCGGGACGGCTCGCAAAGGAGATCCTCTCGCTTCCTCCTTTTTCCGAAGTGTCTCCCGAGGACTACAGGGCGCTCGTCACGTCGATGATTAAAAACGATTTCATCGAACTTACCGAGGAAGGAGGTCTTATCGTCGGGCTGAAAGGAGAGCGAATGACCTCTTCGTTCAAGTTCTACGCGGTTTTCAACGATACAGAGGACTTTACCGTCCGCTCGGGTTCCGACGAAATAGGGACGATAACCACCCCGCCGCCCGTGGGCGAAAGATTCGCCCTTGCCGGGAGGGTATGGGAAGTCGAGGAGCTTGACGTTTCGAGACACCTGATTTACGTTCATCCGGTCGACGGCAAGATGGAGATATCATGGCCCGGCGACTACGGCGAGATACATACGAAAATCCTCGAAAGAATGAAAAAAGTCCTTGCGGAGGATACCGTTTATCCGTATCTGAAAAAAAACGCGAGGGCGCGTCTTGACGCCGCCCGGCGCGTAGCACGAAATACCGGGATGCTCGACCGCAGCGTCGTTCATCTGGGCGGGTATTCATGGTGCGTCTTCCCGTGGCTCGGGACCCGGGCGTTCAGGACTCTGCGCCGCCTGATCCTTTCCGAAAGCCGGGCGTTCGGTATTTCGGGAATGGAATACGAGGGATGCTGTTACATGACCTTCAAAATGGAGAAGGGAAACGGAAAATCGCTTACCGAGGCTCTGAAGGCGGCGGCTGATCGGGGAATAGACCGCGAGGGACTCATCGGCGCGTCAGAGGCCGCGATCTTTGATAAATTCGACGAAAACATTCCGGCCGAACTGCTTCACAGGGCGTACGCCTCCGACCGGATGGAGACGGACGACGTGACCCGAAGGATCGGGGAGATATACGATGAATTTCACTGACGCGTTAAAGCCGGAGGATTACGCCGAGCCGGAGTGCCCCCTCTGCATGACGCCCCCCGGGAAAAGGGACGCCTTCAAACCGATCAACGTCGAAAGGGTTATCGCAAAAGTCGACGAGTATCTGTCGGTTGACGATGCGGAGAACGCCGGAAGGACGCTTGAATACTGGCTCGGAGAAGCTGAGCTCGGCGGCGACCTCCGGGGGGCCTTCGCAATGCACAATGAACTCATGGGGTTTTACAGAAAAAAAGGCGACGGGGAAAAGGCGTCCTTCCACGCCGGCGAGGCGCTGAGGCTCGCCGCCGAAACCGGGCTTGACGGAAATCTATCCGGAGGGACGGCGTTTATCAACGCGGCGACGGTGAGCAAAGCCTTCGGAAGACCCGTGGAGGCCATGGAGCGCTTTCGGAAGGCTGAGGAGATTTTCGCCTCCCTGAACGGCGTTCCCCATTTCCGTATCGCCGGGCTGAACAACAATATGGCGCTCGCTCTCTGCGACCTCGGCAGATATGATGAAGCGGCGGAAAGGTACAAAGCGGCATTGTCGGAACTGGAACAGACCGAAAACGGCGAGGCCGAACAGGCCGTTACGTACCTGAATCTGGCCGACGCGATCGAAACTTTTATCGGTCCCGAGGCCGGTGCCGAGAAAATATCCGGATACGTTGAAAAAGCCTACTCTCTCCTTATGACGGAGACGCTTCCGAAAAACGGGGATTACGCTTATTACTGCAGAACGTGCGCTCCGTCTTTTGATTATTACGGGTATTTTTCATACGCTTCCGAGCTCAGAAGAAGGGCAGATGATATTTACGGACGTGGAAAAAGTGAAAGCCAAAGGCCTTGACGCAAGCCGGGAGTTTTACCGTGAGTTCGGGGAGGAGATGCTGGACCGGCTGTTTCCGGATTCGGTAAGCGCCGTTGCCGTCGGGCTTTGCGGCTCGGGCTCAGACTGCTTCGGGTTTGACGACGACGTGTCAAAAGACCACGATTGCGATCCCGGTTTCATGATTTTTCTGCCGGGAAGCGAGGTCGTTGACGAAAAGCTCGCGTTCAGGATCGAACGCGGATACGACGGTCTTCCGAAATCTTTCCGCGGCATGACGCGAAAGCCGGCCGGAATGACTCACGGAAGACGGGGTCCCGTCAGGCTTGCCGCTTTCCTCGGCTCGCGCATCGGAACGGATGACGTACCGTCGGCGGCGGAATGGCTCACGATCCCCGAGAATTACCTCGCCGAGGTTACGAACGGAGAGCTTTTCAGGGACGACAGCGGGATATTCACCGGGATCCGGCGCCGTCTGTGCAATCCGCCGCGGGACGTGCTTCTCAAAAAAACAGCCGGATGCCTTTTCGTCATGTCGCAGTCCGGACTTTACAACTACGAAAGATGTCTTTCGAGGGGTGACGCCGACGCCGCGCAGCTTTCGTGTTTTGAGTTCTTCCGCTGCGCCGCGAACGCTTTTTTCTGGCTCTGCGGCGCGTACATGCCTTATTACAAATGGACTTTCCGGGCGATGAGAAATCTCCCGGAAGGAGAAAGATTTGCCGGTCTGTTATCCGAAATCATTTCAGGGCGGGACGTCGGATCGGGCAAAAAAGAGGCGATAGACCTCGCCTGCGGGACGGTGATTTCGATGACTTCGGATAAGCTCTGCCCGATCCCGCCGGGCATGTCGCTGATCGACGCCGCGTATTATCTCAACGAAAAAACGGCAGATCCCAATTTAAGGAATCTGCACGTTCTTTACGGTGTAAAATAATTCAGAGCTGCATATTCATGAGCCGTTCGTTGAATTCCTTCGCCGTGTCGTAGCCCATCTTTTTCTGGCGGTGGTTCATCGCCGCAATTTCGAGTATCACGGCGAGATTCCGTCCGGGACGGACCGGGACCAC
>JAFTDQ010000088.1 GCA_017454075.1 Clostridia bacterium | reverse complement strand
TTTGTCCGATCTTTTCGTGTTCTGTCACAAACAAAAGGACGCCAGACGGCGTCCGTTCGTTTGTGGTGGACCATAGGGGGATCAGAACCACGCGGCGGGCGTTTGTTTCGGCCGTGCGACAGTTCGGCGTTACCCGCCGCAATCGCCCTCCGGGCGAGGGGGTCCGACCGTTTCGAGTTCTGTCGCAAACAAAAGGACGCCAAACGGCGTCCTTTCGTTTGTGGTGGACCATAGGGGGATCGAACCCCTGACCTCAAGATTGCGAACCTTGCGCTCTCCCAGCTGAGCTAATGGCCCGTAAGTCCGCGGCTGACCGCGGACTTCGGATATTATATCACGTTTCGTGATCAATTGCAACTGTTTTTTCTCCGTCCCCGTCGCGGAGCGCCGCGAAGGAAACTATGACGAGCGTGATGAGGAGGCATACGTGATACACTCCGTTGTGATCGAACGGCACGCCGAAGGGCGAGAACACCACCCCCGTCTGCGCGAACATGAAGGGCAGCCCGATCAGCTGGGGGATCAGGGAAACGAGTATGAGCGTCCCGCTGACGTCCCTCTTTCCCGCGCCAGTCCAGCCGATGACGGCGAGGGACGGCAGTCCGACGAGCGCCGCCGCGAACAGGAATATCACGATATCCTTTTCAATGAAGAAGTTTGAGACCGCGGTCGCCGCGTACGCCGCCGTTATGACGCAGAGGAAGACGATCGCCGCCGCCCTCCCGGGCGATCTGCCCGCCGCCTTGAAGAACGCGAGGTCCGCCGCGAAGACGAGCAAAAGATACATCCCGGCGTAGAGGAATATCCAGTAAACGTCGTACGCCGGCTGAGGCCATAAAAACGCGTGGGCGACGAATCCGCCGACGTGCGCCGCCGAGAGGGCGGCGAGCAGGCGGGTCCATTTCCGCGGGAGCCGGCCCCCCCGCTTTTTCAGAAGAATAACGACGAACGGGATAAGGGCGATCCCCGTGATGAGATCGACGAAGGCCGTAGTGAGCTCGGCTCCATGTTTCATTTATCCGATATAGTCGCAGGCGGCGAGCGCAGCGACCGCGCCGTCGGAGCACGCCGTGGCGATCTGTCTGATCTTCTTTACGCGGCAGTCGCCGGCGACGAATACGCCAGGCACGTCCGTGAGACAGGATTCGTCCGACATGACGTAGCCGCGTTCGTCGAGCTTCACGGTCCCCTTCAGCATTCCGGTATCCGGGACAAGTCCGATCGCGACGAACATGCCGTCGCCGTTTATCACGCCGGAGACCCCCGTCTCGGTGTTGAGTATCCCCGCCCCCGAAAACCGGCCGTTCTCGCTTTTTACCGACGTCACGACGGTGTTGTATATCACCCTTACGTTCTCCTTCGCCGTGACGGCGTCGGCGAGCGCTTTTTCGCCGGTGAGCGCCGGGAGGTTCTGGATTATCGTGAGCGTGCCGCAGAGCTCGGAAAGGTGGTTCGCCTCGACGAGCGCGGAGTTGCCTCCTCCGACGAGGATGACGTCCCGCCCGCGGTAGAAAGCCCCGTCGCATATCGCGCAGAAGGAGATGCCGTTCCCGATGAGTCCGTCCTCCCCCTCGGCGCCGAGCGTGCGGTGCTTCGCCCCCGTCGCGATTATGACCGCGCGGCAGGGGTATTCGCCGTAATCGGTCGTCACGAGCTTCGTCCCGTCGGGCAGGGAGGATATCGACGCGACCTCCTCGACGGTGAGCTCGCCGCCCTGAGCCATGACCTGTGCGACCATTTTGTCGGAAAGCTCGGTGCCGCTTATCTCGTTCGTTCCCGGGAAGTTTTCGATCCTCGGGGAGAACACCGTCTGCCCGCCGAAGGCGTTTTTTTCAATAACGAGGACGCTCTTGCCCTGACGCCTCGCGTAGACCGCCGCGGTGAGCCCGGCCGGGCCTCCGCCGACCACAATTATATCGTACATTTCGCAGGTTTCCGTTTCTTATCTGATTTGGTTTTTATGAAAACCGGCCCGCCGCCGTGCGGCGAGCCGGATATTTGTCTCAGCGTGACTCAGGCGTCCTTTGCCGCCGAATCGATGTATTTTCTGATGTTCGGCACGCCGGCGAATTTGATCTCCGAGTCGCCGTTCTGGACTATCAGGGTCGGCGCCTGACGGAGGTCGAGCTCGCGGGCCTTTTCCTCGTTGTCCTCGACGTAAAGCTTTTCGTACTTTATGCCGGCGCGGTCGAGCATCTGCCCGGCGACCTTGCAGTTCGGGCAGGTCTTCGTGGCGAAGAGATAGATCTTATCCTCGTAATCCTCGGCCGGGGCGTCTTTTTTCGGTTCGGCCGGGGCGTCCTTTTTCGGTTCGGCAGACTGCCCCGGTCTGCCGTGTCTGAGGACCGAGCGGGAGAGAACGTACTCCCTGCGGTCGCGGTACTCCTGCGCCTTTCCGTCGTTGAAGTTCTGGACGGGGCGGTAATAACCCGTGATGCGGCTGTAAACCTCGGTCGGCTCTCCGCACTCGGGACAGGTGAAGTGTTCGCCCGTCAGATATCCGTGCTTGCGGCAGACCGAGTAGGTCGGCGAGAGCGTATAGTACGGCAGGCGGTAGTTCTCGGCGATCTTGCGGACTATCGCGGCCGCCTCCTGCCAGCTGTTGAGCTTTTCTCCGAGGAAGGCGTGGAAGACCGTGCCCGACGTGTAGAGCGTCTGGAGCTCGTCCTGGATGTCGAGCGCCGAGAAGATGTCCTCCGTGTACCCGACCGGGATATGCGAGCTGTTGGTGTAATACGGCGTGCCGTCCATGTTGGCCGTCTTTATGTCGGGGAAGCGCTTGACGTCGTGCTTGGCGAGACGATATGCGGTCGATTCCGCCGGAGTGGCCTCGAGGTTGAAGAGATCGCCGTATTTCTCCTGATAGTCGGAGAGGCGCTCGCGCATATGGTTGAGGACCTTTTTGGTGAACTCTATCGACTCGGGGTCGGTGAGATCCTTTCCGATCCACGCGGCGTTGAGGCACGCCTCGTTCATTCCGACGAGACCGATCGTCGAGAAGTGGTTCGCGAAGGTCCCGAGATATCTCTTGGTGTAGGGATAAAGCCCTTCGTCGAGGAGTTTCGTGATGACCTTGCGCTTCACGTCGAGCGAGCGGGCGGAGATGTCCATCATCTTGTCGAGCCGCGCGAAGAAGTCGGCCTCCGTCTTTGACAGATAGGCGATGCGCGGCATGTTTATCGTCACGACGCCGATCGAGCCGGTGCTCTCGCCCGAGCCGAAGAATCCGCCGGATTTCTTGCGGAGCTCGCGGAGGTCGAGACGGAGACGGCAGCACATCGAGCGCACGTCGGAGGGCTCCATGTCCGAATTGATGTAGTTCGAGAAGTACGGGGTGCCGTATTTCGACGTCATCTCGAAGAGAAGACGGTTGTTTTCGGTATCCGACCAGTCGAAATCCTTCGTTATCGAATAGGTCGGAATGGGATACTGGAACCCGCGGCCGTTCGCGTCGCCCTCTATCATCGTCTCGATGAAGGCCTTGTTGACCATGTCCATCTCGCGCTGGCAGTCCTTGTATCTGAAATCCATCTCCTTGCCGCCGACGATCGCCCACTGTTCGGCGAGGTCAGCCGGGCAGACCCAGTCGAGGGTTATGTTGGAGAAGGGCGCCTGAGTGCCCCAGCGGGAGGGGGTGTTCACGCCGAAAATGAAGGACTGGATGCAGTTCTTGACTTCGGGATACGAGAGATTGTCGATCTTGACGAAGGGCGCGAGATACGTGTCGAAAGAGGAGAACGCCTGAGCGCCCGCCCATTCGTTCTGCATTATACCGAGGAAGTTCACCATCTGGTTGCAGAGCGAAACGAGATGCTTTGCCGGGGCGGACGTGATCTTTCCGGGAACGCCGCCGAGACCCTCCTTGATGAGCTGTTTGAGCGACCATCCGGCGCAGTAGCCGGTGAGCATGCTGAGGTCGTGGAGGTGTATGTCGCAGTTCTTGTGCGCGTTGGCGATCTCGTCGTCGTATACCTCTGAGAGCCAGTAGTTCGCCGTAATGGCGCCGGAGTTCGAGAGGATGAGTCCGCCGACCGAATAGGTGACCGTCGCGTTTTCCTTAACGCGCCAGTCGAGGCTCTTCAGATAGTCGTTCACCGTATCCTTGTAGTCGAGATAGGTGTTCTTCATATTGCGGAGCTTTTCGTGCTGGCGTCTGTAAAGGATATACGCCTTCGCGACGTCGGAATATCCCGCCTGGACGAGGACGTTTTCGACGCTGTCCTGTATATCTTCGACCGAGATGAGGTTGTCCTTTATTTTCGGCTCAAAGTCTGCCGTGACCTTGAGCGCGAGAAAGTCGATTATGTTCTGATTGAACTGTTTTTCCTGCGCCTCGAAAGCGAGCTTTATGGCGTCGGATATTTTCGCAAGGTCAAATTCGACCACCTTGCCGGTCCTTTTCTTTACCGAATACATATCAAACCTCGATAGCCGCCGCGGCGGCGTCATTGTGTTTTCAATGATACCACGGCGTTCACGGCTTGTCAATACTGAACCGCAAAATATGTACAACAAAAAAACCGCATACTACATATTGTGTGTAAAAGACCAAACCGGGGAAAGCCCCGGGCGCCGCCCGGGGAGGCGGGACATACAAAAACCGCGCCGTTTCCGCGGCGCGGTATAATAATTCCGAATTCGTTTCGGGAGATGGGGTCAGCCGCCGACGATCAGCCGGACGGCGCCTTTGAGACAGCTGACGTCGGCCACGGCGATGTTTCCGCCGAATTCGCCGTCGAGCGTCCACGGCGGGTTTTTGCAGCAGGTTATGCGCGCGTGCGTCGTATGGATGAGCGACACGCTGTCGCCGTCGTACTGCTGTCTTATGAGCTTGTCGGCGACGGCCATCGTCGCCGAGGGAT
This sequence comes from Clostridia bacterium, assembly GCA_017454075.1. The sequence continues at coordinate 11,624 of JAFTDQ010000088.1, read as the reverse complement.
TTGCAAGCGCCTTGATGAGGAGCAGCTCGAGGACCCCGTCCGAGAGACTGACCTCCTTTTCGCTGAGCCGAAGAATGCCGCCCGCCGAGGTCGAGTTCGTCACGGCGACCATGATATAGTCGCCTTCGATCCGCCCCCCGTCGTGCTCGATGACGGTATGATAGGAGTCGCGGAGGTTTCCGAGCTCCTCCGACGCCTTGAGGAGATAAGCGATGTGCCCGAGGACGTTCTTGGTTTTTGAATCCACGGAATAGGACGCCTTCGTGAATATGCCGAAGGAGGCGATGTAGCTGAAATTCCTCACACCGTTCACGAGCCCGACGTCGAGGTCCATGGTCTTTCCGGCGGCTATGCTCTTTCTGAGACCGGGAAGGGTCCTCGGGAGTTTCAGGGTCGTCGCGAAATCGTTAGTCGAGCCGCAGGGGTAGTAAACGAGCGCCGGGCGCTTTTCGTATTCCAGGCGTATGAGACCGCCGATGACCTCGTTGAGCGTCCCGTCCCCTCCGCAGCACACGATAAGGGCGTAGCGAGGGGCCTCGCCCTCGACGAGGTCGCGGGTCCGCCCGCCCGGCGGCGTGAATTTCACGGTGACGGCGTAGCCCGCGTCCGTCAGTATCTTCATGAGATTGAAAAGCTCGTTTTTTATCCTGACCATCCCGGCAACGGGATTTACAAGTATGAGACAGTCCATTCCGGTCCTCCGTCCGCGGCGGTTTTTCTTGTTCTTCCGACTCTCAATTCTATCACGGAGGAGCAAGAAAATCTGCATAAAATTGTTAACAATTATCGTGTGATGCGCAAAAAGTCACCGAATAGGATAAACATGGCGGATTTTCTGAGCAAATCGCGGCGCTTTGCACTTGAAAAGTATACCAAAAAGGTATAAAATATAGGCGCCGGACGGAGGTCCGGCGCCGAAAGGAATAATATACGGAAATGGAAAACAAAAGAACCGTCTACGCCGACAATTCGGCGACGACGAAGGTCTCGGAATCTGTCTTTAACGCGATGCTGCCCTATCTCAGGGACGGCTTCGGCAATCCCTCGAGTCTTTACAGGGCGGGCCGCGAAAACGCGGCGGTCATCCTCTCAGCGAGGGAAAAGATCGCGTCCCTTCTCGGGGCAAAGCCGTCCGAGATATATTTCACGTCCTGCGGATCCGAATCCGACAACTGGGCGATAAAGGGCGCGGCGCACGCGAACGAGAAAAAGGGAAAGCATATAATAACGACGTGCTACGAACATCACGCGGTCCTGCACGCGATGGACTCCCTCAAAAAAGAGGGCTTTGACGTGACGTACCTGAAATGCGATTCCGGCGGCATGATCACCCCGGAACAGCTCGAGGAGGCGATACGTCCCGACACGACGCTCTGCGCCGTCATGTTCGCGAACAACGAGATAGGCACGATCCTCCCGATAAAGGAGATGGCCGCCGTCGCGAAGAAGCACGGAGTGACGTTTTTCACGGACGCGGTCCAGGCGGTCGGGAACGTCCCGATCGACGTGAAGGACCTCGGGGTCGACATGCTGTCTCTCTCGGGGCACAAGATACACGCCCCGAAGGGCGTCGGCGCGCTGTACATAAAGACGGGAACGAGGGTCTCGAACCTGATCGACGGGGGAGGACAGGAAAGGGGACGCCGCGGCGGGACCGAGAACGTCGCCTTCATCGTCGGCCTCGCTCAGGCGCTGAGCGACGCGGTCGGCTCCCTCCCGGAGTGCGAAAGAGTGAAAAAAATGCGCGACCGTCTCGCCGAAGGGCTGAAAAAGATACCGTATTCGCATCTCAACGGGACGATGGAGAGCCGTCTGCCCGGCAATCTCAATATGTCGTTCGAGTTCATAGAGGGCGAGTCGCTCGTCCTGCTGCTCGATCTCATGGGCGTCATGGCGTCGACCGGCTCAGCCTGCTCCTCGGCGTCGCTCGAGCCGTCGCACGTCCTGCTCTCGATCGGGCTGCCCGTCGAGATCGCCCACGGGTCGCTCCGCATATCGCTCTCGAAGGAGACCACCGAAGAGGACGTCGACTACATACTCGAAAAAGTGCCGGAGGCGGTCTCAAAGCTCCGCGAGATGAGCCCGCTTTACGACGCCGCGATGAAGAAGAACTGAACGGAAATCAGAAAATGAAGGGAAGGGAACTGACGAAATGATTTACAGCGAAAAAGTAATGGACCATTTTTCGAATCCCCGCAACGTGGGCGAGATACCCGACGCCGACGGGGTCGGTGAGGTCGGGAACGCCGTCTGCGGCGATATAATGAGAATGTACCTCAAAATAGAGAACGACGTCATAGTGGACGTCAAGTTCAAGACCTTCGGCTGCGGCGCGGCGATCGCGACGTCGTCGATGGCTACCGAGCTCATAAAGGGACACACGGTCGACGAGGCGCTCGGTCTGACGAACAAGGCGGTCGTCGAGGCGCTCGACGGGCTCCCGCCGGTCAAGGTCCACTGCTCGGTTCTCGCCGAAGAGGCGGTGAAGGCGGCGGTCTCGGACTATTACAAGCGTCACGGCATCGACAAGGTCGTGCCGGGATTTGACGGCGGACACTGCACGGGAGAATGCGACTCCTGCTCCGTCGGAAAGGCGTGAGGAACCGTTATGAGAAAGACTTTTGATCTCGAGGATCTCGACTGCGCGAACTGCGCGGCGAAGATGGAAAACGGAATAAAGGGCATTAAGGGCGTTACCGACTGCTCGGTCTCGTATATGACGCAGAAAATGACGCTCGAGGCGGACGACGCGGTATTTGACGAAGTGCTCAAAAAGGCGGTAAAGCTCTGCCGGAAAATCGAGCCCGACTGTACGATAATCGTAAAATGACCCGGAAACAGAAAAAATCGCTCGCCGCGATCATCGCGGCGGCGGTCCTTCTCGCGGCGGCGATGGTCGCGGAAAGGCTTTTCGGGGACGGTCTCAACGAATGGGTGATAAGGGGAATATTTATCGTCCCGTATCTCATCGTGGGATTCCCGGTGATAAGAAAAGCCGCGGTGAACATCGTCCACGGGCAGGTTTTTGACGAAAATCTCCTGATGACCATAGCGACCGCCGGCGCGTTCGTAATGGGCGAGTGCGACGAGGCGGTCATCGTGATGCTGCTTTATCAGATCGGCGAGCTGCTCGAAAGCGTCGCCGTCGGAAAGACGCGCCGCTCCGTCGCCGCGATCACCGACATCCGTCCCGACAGGGCGAACGTGATAAGGAACGGGGAGACCGTCGAGGTCAGCCCGAACGAGGTCGCGGTCGGGGAGACGGTCATCGTGCGCCCGGGGGACAGGATCCCGGTCGACGGGATCATCACCGAGGGGTCTACGGCGATAAACACCGTCGCCCTCACGGGGGAATCGGTGCCGAGGGACGCGGCTCCCGGGGACCGGGTAGTCTCGGGTACCGTCAACGTGAGCGGCGTGATAAGCGTCCGCTCGGACAGGCCGTATGATGACAGCACGGCCGCCCGCATACTCCGGCTTATCGAGGAATCGGCGTCCCGAAAGGCGAAGACAGAGGGATTCATCACGCGTTTCGCGAAATACTATACCCCGATAGTTCTGATCCTCGCCGTCCTGCTCGCCGTCGTGCCGATACTGTTCGGCAACCCGGTGAAGGAATCGGTGCTCTACGCCCTCAACCTGCTCGTTATCTCCTGCCCCTGCGCGATCGTGATCTCGGTCCCGATGGCGTTCTTCTCGGCGCTCGGCGCTTCATCGAAAAGCGGTGTGCTCGTGAAGGGCTCGGGGTATATAGAGGCGCTCGCGAAGCTCGACACCGTGATGATGGACAAGACCGGCACGCTCACCGAAGGGAGCTTCAGGGTGACGGCCGTTCACCCCGAGCACGTCTCGGAAAAAGAACTGCTTGAGATCGCCGTGATGGCCGAGAGCTTTTCGACGCACCCGATCTCGGCGTCCCTGAAACTCGCGTATCCCGAGGAGATAGACGGCTCGCGCATCGGCTTTGTGAACGAGCTGCCCGGGATGGGCGTCGAGGCGTGCATCGACGGACGCATCGTTTACGTCGGCAACTCCCGCCTTATGGAAAAATATCACGCCGGGTGGCACGAATGCTCGCTTCACGGCACGACGGTCCACGTCGCGATAATGCCGTGCGGGCATACGGGACACCACGACGCCCCCTCCTGCGACTGCGTCGCCGAATACATGGGGCACATCCTCGTGACGGACAGCGTTAAGGCCGGCTCCGCCGAGGCGATAAAGGCCCTGAGCGGGATCGGCGTGCGCCGCACAGTCATGCTGACCGGCGACACGGACGAGATCGCCGCGGACGTCTCCTCACAGCTCGGAATAACCGAATACCGTGCCGGGCTGCTCCCCGAAGGCAAGGTGAAAGAGCTTGAAAAAGCCCTTTCCGAAAAGAAGAAGGGCGGCGCCGTCGCCTTCGTCGGCGACGGGATAAACGACGCGCCGGTGCTTTCGAGAGCCGACGTCGGTGTCGCCATGGGCGGCATCGGCTCGGACGCCGCCATCGAGGCGGCGGACGTCGTCATAATGGACGACGATCTGAGAAAGCTCCCGAAGGTCGCGCGCATATCGAAAAAGGCGCTCCGCATAATATGGGAGAACATCATCTTCGCGCTGGGCTTCAAGGCGGTCATCGCCGTGCTTTCGCCCTTCGGGCTCTGTCCGATGTGGCTCGCGGTGTTCGCCGACGTCGGGGTCATGCTCCTCGCCGTGCTCAACTCCCTGAGGGTCCTGAAAAATGACTGAGGACGAAACGTTCATGTCCCTCGCGCTGGACGAGGCACGCGCGGCGGCCGCGGAGGGCGAGACGCCCGTCGGGGCTGTCATTGTGAGGGGCGGCGAGGTTATCGCCTCGGCTCACAACACGCGCGAGAGGTCGAAAAACGCCCTACATCACGCCGAGATACTCTGTATCGACCGGGCGTGCCGGCGGCTCGGCGGCTGGCGGCTCCCGGGATGCGCTCTCTACGTCACGCTCGAGCCCTGCCCGATGTGCGCGGGAGCCGTCATCAACTCCCGGATAGAGCGGGTCGTTTTCGGCGCCCGGGACGGGAAGGCCGGCTCCTTCGGCTCGGTCACGGATCTCAGCGCGCTTCCTTACAACCACAGGCCGGAGATAACGGGCGGCGTCCTCGCCGAAGAATGCGCGGCTCTGCTGTCGGATTTCTTCACCGGGCTGAGATCAAAGCAAAAATAGTGTTTACGGCGGCGCGTGATCGCGCCGCTTTTTTATTCCGGTCTTTTACTCACGTCTTGATAATTCACGCGTTTTATGATATCATTATAAGACAGAAAAAAACCGTTGAGGACGGACAGAATGACTGACAAAAAATACGTATTATCGATGGATCAGGGCACGACGAGCTCGCGGGCGATCCTCTTCGGGAGGGACGGCGGGATCGAAAGCATGGTCCAGCGGGAATTCCCGCAGATATATCCCGAGCCGGGCTGGGTGGAACACGATCCGATGGAGATATGGTCGAGCCAGATGGGCGTCGCGATGGAGGCCATGCAGAAGATAGAGGCGAGGCCCGACGAGATCGCCGCGATAGGGATAACCAACCAGCGCGAAACGACGGTCGTCTGGGAGGCCGCGACCGGCAGACCGGTGTTCAACGCGATAGTATGGCAGTGCCGGAGGACGGCGGGGATCATCGAAAAGCTCAAGGCGGACGGCCTGTCGGACTACGTAAGGGAGACGACGGGGCTCGTGCCGGACGCGTATTTTTCGGCGAGCAAGATCGCCTGGATCCTCCGTAACGTCCGGGGGGCGGGGGAAAAGGCCGCGCGCGGGGAGCTCAGATTCGGGACGGTCGACACCTGGCTCATATGGAACCTCACGGACGGGCGCGTCCACGCGACGGACTACACGAACGCCTCGCGGACAATGCTCTTTGACATAAGAAACCTCCGCTGGGACAAAAAGCTGCTCGACTATTTCGGGATCCCCGAAAGCATGCTCCCCGAGGTGAGACCCTCGGGCGGGGTGTTCGGATATACGACGAAGTTCGGCGGCGAGATCCCCATCTCGGGCGCCGCGGGCGACCAGCAGGCGGCGCTTTTCGGACAGTGCGGCTTTGAGCCCGGCGACGTCAAGAGCACCTACGGCACGGGCGGCTTCATGCTCATGAACACGGGGCGCGAGGCCGTGCGCTCGCGGAACGGGCTGATCACGACGATCGCTGCCGGGCTCGGGAGCGACGTGAACTACGCCCTTGAAGGCAGCGTCTTTATAGAGGGCGCCGCAATACAGTGGCTGAGGGACGAGATGCGTATGATCCGCACGGCTCCCCAGTCGGAGGAATACTGCCGGGCGGTCGACGACACGAACGGAGTATATATAGTGCCCGCCTTCTCGGGGATGGGCGCGCCGTACTGGGAACAGTACGCGCGCGGGATCGTCGTGGGGCTCACCCGGGGAGTGTCGAAGGATCATTTCATAAGGGCGGCGGTAGAGTCGCTCGCATATCAGACGAACGATCTCGTCGCTTCGATGGCCGAGGACTCGGGAATAAAAATATCCACCCTCCGCGTCGACGGAGGCGCGAGCGCGAACAATTTCCTGATGCAGTTTCAGGCGGACGTATCCGGCGTGAGGATAGTCCGGCCGGTGTGCGTCGAGACGACGGCGCTCGGCGCCGCCTACCTCGCGGGGCTTGCCGTCGGATTCTGGAAGGGACCCGGCGAGATACGGTCAAACTGGCGCTGTGAAAAGGCGTTTGATCCGGAAATAGACCGCGAAAAGAGAAAAGAGCTCCTGAGGGGCTGGCGCCGTGCGGTCAGGTGCGCGTTATACTGGGCGAAAGAGGAAAACAGCGATGAATGACAGATATGACGTTCTTGTGATAGGCGCCGGCGTCGTCGGATGCGCCGTCGCGAGGGAACTCTCGAAATACGATCTTTCGGTCTGTGTGGCCGAAAAGGAAGAGGACGTATGCTCAGGGACGAGCAAGGCCAATTCGGCGATAGTCCACGCGGGCTACGACGCCGTGCCGGGCTCTCTCAAGGCAAAAATGAATATCCGCGGCGCGGAGCTCGTGCGCGAGCTGTCAAAAACTCTTGATTTCCCGTACCGCGAAAACGGCTCGCTCGTGCTCTGCTTTGACGAAAACGATCTGCCCGCGCTGAAAGAGCTCTTCGAAAGAGGTCTGAAAAACGGCGTGAAGGGGCTTTCGATAATATCCGGAGAGGAGACCCGCCGGCTCGAGCCCGCGGTGAGCGGCAAGGTCGTTTCCGCCCTGCTTGCGGGGACCGCCGGGATAGTGTGCCCCTTCGGCATGACCGTCGCGTTTGCAGAGAACGCGGCGGCAAACGGCGCGGAGTTCTCGTTCCTCACGACGGTCTCGGGTATCATAAAGGAGCCGGACGGCTTCCGGGTGATCACCGACCGCGGGGACGTCGCGGCGCGCTGCGTGGTCAACGCTGCGGGCGTCTACTCCGATCTCTTCCACAATATGGTCTCGGACAAGAAGATAAAAATCACGGCAAGGAGGGGCGAATACGTCCTGCTCGACCGCGAGGTCGGAGGGCTTGTCAGCCGGACGGTGTTCCAGCTTCCCGGCAAATACGGAAAGGGCGTCCTTGTCGCGCCGACGGTCCACGGGAACCTTCTCGTCGGGCCGAGCGCCGACGACGTTCCGGACCGCGAGGACACGAGAACGACGGCCGCCGGGACCGCGTCCGTCAGGGAAAGGGCTCTTCTCAGCGTCCCGGGGATACCGTACGGAAAGATCATAACCGGCTTTTCAGGTCTCAGGGCGCACGAGGAAGGCGGCGACTTCATCCTCGGGGAGCCGGAGGACGCGCCGGGCTTCTTCGACGCCGCCGGCGTCGAATCGCCGGGACTTACCGGCGCCCCGGCAATAGGCGAATATATCGCCGCGCAGATAGCCGAAAAGCTCGGCGCGGGCGAAAAAAAGAATTTTATAAGCGAGCGGAAGGGGTTCGTAAGCCCGGCAAAGCTCAGCCCGGAGGAGCGCTCTGCGCTCATATCCGAAAATCCCGCGTACGGCAACATCATCTGCCGCTGCGAGGAGATCTCGGAGGGCGAGATAATCGACGCGATCAGGAGAAACCCCGGCGCCCGAAGTCTCGACGGGATAAAGCGCCGCGTGAGACAGGGAATGGGGAGATGCCAGGCGGGCTTCTGCACGCCCGGCGCTGTGGCGATACTGTCGCGGGAGCTCGGCATACCGGTCGAAAAGGTGACGAAAAACAGGCCGGGCTCTGAGCTTACGGGAGGTGATACGCTTTGAAGACCCTGAAACGCGATCTTGTGATCGTCGGGGGCGGCCCCGCCGGGCTCGCCGCCGCGACAGCCGCAAAAAAGGCGGGAATCGACGACGTCCTCATAATAGAAAGGGACGAGCGCCTCGGCGGCATTCTCAATCAGTGCATACACAACGGCTTCGGTCTTCACGCCTTCAAAGAAGAGCTGACGGGACCGGAATACGCCGGAAGATACGTCAGGGAGGCGCTGTCTCTCGGTATAGAATACAGATTAAAGACGATCGTCGCCGATATATCGGGCGAACGCGAGCTTGTCTGCGTGAGCTCGGATGAGGGCGCCGTGATGATAAAGGCCGGGGCGGTCGTGCTCGCCATGGGATGCCGCGAAAGGCCCCGCGGCGCGCTCGGGCTTCCGGGATACCGTCCCGCCGGCATTTTCACGGCGGGAACGGCGCAGCGGCTCATGAACATCGAGGGGCGGCTCGTCGGAAAAGAGGTCGTCATCCTCGGCTCGGGCGACATCGGGCTCATAATGGCGCGCCGGATGACCCTCGAGGGCGCGAAGGTAAAGGCCGTCGCCGAGCTTATGCCGTACTCCGGAGGGCTTAAAAGAAATATCGTTCAGTGCCTCGACGACTACGGGATACCTCTCCTTCTCAGCCATACCGTGACGGGGATAGAAGGAAAGCGCCGCGTGACCGGCGTGACCGTGTCGGAGGTCGACGGGAACAGACGTCCGATCCCGGGCACGGAGATCCGTTTTTCCTGCGATACGCTGCTGCTTTCCTGCGGGCTTCTGCCGGAAAACGAGCTTTCAAAGTCGGCCGGCGTGACCCTTGACCGCGTGACCGGCGGTCCCGTCGTGAACGAACGGCTCGAAACGAGCGTTCCAGGAGTTTTCGCCTGCGGGAACGTCCTCCACGTGCACGACCTCGTCGACTACGTTTCCGAGGAGGCGACGCGCGCGGGACAGAACGCCGCGGCGTTCGTAAAGGGAGAGACCGTCCCCGAAGGCAGAAACGTGCCTCTGCGCGGCGAGGGCGGCGTCAGATACACGGTCCCGCAGAGCGTGTCGACCGGCGCCGGTCAGGACGTCGTCGTCCGGTTCAGGGTCGGGGAGGTCCTCAGGGACAAGACGCTTTCGGTGTATTTCGGCGACAGACAGATAAAGAAACAGAAAAAGCGCGTCATGGCCCCCGGAGAGATGGAGGAGATCACTCTGAAAAGATCCGAGCTCGGGCTGATCGGCGACGCCGAAGAGATCATTATCAGGGCGGAGGACTGACCTTATGGAAACGAGAGAACTGACGTGCATACAGTGCCCCATGGGGTGCGCCCTTACCGTGACGGTCGGAGACGACGGAAAGGTCGCCGTGACGGGGAACAGATGTCCGCGAGGCGCCGCTTACGGAGAAAAGGAGGTCACGAGTCCCACCCGGACGGTGACGTCGACCGTGAGGGTGACCGGCGGGGAGATACCCCGCGTCTCGGTAAAGACGCGTTCCGACGTCCCGAAGGGAGCAATCTTCGACGTCATGAAGGAAATACGGGAAAAAGAACTGACGGCGCCCGTAAGCGAGGGGCAGACCGTTATCCCGGACGTCGCAGGGACCGGAGTCGACGTCATAGCGACGAAATCGGTCGGTAAAAAGGCGTGATACAGGGCGGCGCGGTCCCTCCGATGGAGTCCGCCATGCTCGACGGGCTCGGCAGATGGGTCGATATCTGCGGAAAAGACGCGATCTACCGCGGGGCTTCGGCTGCGGAGCCGACACCGTCGTCAGGGTGGCCGCCGCCGACTGACGCGATAACTAAAAAGGAGACGTCAGATGAAATACGATTTTGACAGGGTGATCGACCGCCGGGGGACGGCGTCCTACAAATGGGATATCGGGGAGAACGAGATCCCGATGTGGGTCGCCGACATGGATTTCGAGGCGGCGCCTCCCGTGATCGAAGCGCTGAAAAAGCGCCTCGGCAACGGAGTTTTCGGCTATTCCGACCTGACCCCCGAATGGTACGACGCCTATATCGGCTGGTGGAAAGACCGCCACGGGATAAAATACGACAGGGAAGACCTCATTTTCGCGACGGGCGTCGTGCCGATCCTGTCGAGCTGCGTGAGAAAGCTCACGACGGAAAACGAAAACGTCGTCATGATGACCCCGGTCTACAACTGTTTTTTCAGCAGCGTGGTGAACAGCGGACGGCGGGTGCTCGACGCGCCGCTTAAATTCGGTTCCGACGGCTGCTCGATAGATTTCGCGGCGCTCGAAAGGGCGCTTGCCGACCCTCAGACCTCGATGCTCTTCCTCTGCAATCCGCACAACCCGACGGGAAGGATATGGACGGCCGGGGAGCTTTCGGAGGTCGGCCGCCTTTGCCTCAGATACGGGGTCACGGTGATCTCCGACGAGATACACTGCGACCTGACCGACCCGGGGAAGGAATACGTTCCGTTCCTGAGAGCGGCGCCCGAGTGCGAGGGGATCACCGTCGTGTGCATGGCGCCGACGAAGGCGTTCAATATCGCGGGGCTGCAGACGGCGTGCGCCGCCGTGCGCGAGCCAAAGCTGAGACACAGGGTGTGGCGCGCGCTCAACACCGACGAGGTCGGGGAGCCGAACGCCTTTGCCGTGACCGCGGCCGTCGCCGCATTTACCGGGGGCGGGGAATGGCTCTCGGAGCTCCGGCGGTATCTGTATGAAAACAAGCTCCTCGTCGAAAGCTTTGTATCGGAGCGGCTCCCCGGGATAAAGGTCTTTCATCCCGACGCGACCTATCTTATCTGGATGGACATGAGCGGAACGGGGCTGACAAGACCGGCGGAATACATAAGGGAAAAGACGGGGCTCGTGCTCTCTGAGGGCGTTATCTACGGAGAGGACGCCGGGCGGTATCACGTGAGGATGAACGTCGCCTGTCCCCGAAGCGTTGTGAAAGAAGGCCTCGCCCGCCTCGAAACGGCGCTCGGAGACCTTATCTGACGGAAAAAAACGCATTTAACGTAAACGCCCCCTTTACACAGGGGGGGCGTTTTTTTCGGCGCGCCGCCGGCCGATAGCCTCCCTTGTGTAAAGGGAGGTGCCTCGCGTCGCGAGGCGGAGGGATTGTCAAGATTAAGGCAACGGACGGAGCAGAACTTCTTTGCTTTGCTATAACAATCCCTCAGTCATCCTCGCTTCGCTCGGATGCAAGCCCCCTTTACACAAGGGGGCCTTTCGTTTGGCATTCTGCTGATTTTTGAAAGCCTTCTCCTCGAGGAGAAGGTGGGTGGCGAAGCCGACCGGATGAGGTGTTGAGAACATAGAACGGGATATTATTTTCAATCAGCGATTCGACAAAAGAATAGCACAAACCCTCGGCTCCCCCTTGGGGGAGCTGTCGGCGGAGCCGACTGAGGGAGT
>JAFTDQ010000087.1 GCA_017454075.1 Clostridia bacterium | reverse complement strand
GGGAGTCGAACCCGAATCGCCTTTGGCCGGGTCTTTTTGGCTCTTTCGCGCTCTTCATCCTTGCTTTGCGTCACGTATTATCAAGGCTGATGAGGCAGTATTGGGGAAAATATGCTCTGAAAAACCGTTTTGTGTTCAACTCCCCTTACCCTAAGCGTTATATCGCAGCCTTTCCTCTTGACAAAACGGAAGAAAAAACGTATAATAAGTAAGAAATTCTTACCGAAAGAGGGAGTGCAAATGAACGCTCAGATCGTAACGGTGTCAACAAAAGGCCAGGTCGCGCTTCCCGTCTCCATAAGGAAAGAAATGGGAATAGAATCCGGCGCGAAGTTTGTCGCTTTCGCGTCCGGCGATACGATCATGCTGAAAATGGTCAAATTGCCTTCGGCGGAAGATTTCAAAAAAGCGATGGACGAAGCGCAGGCATGGGCGGCGGATAACGGTCTCAACGAGTCGGACCTTAACGCGCTGATCAAAACCGCGAGGACGGAGAATAAATGAATATCGTGATCGACACCAACGTATTCATCTCCGGCATCTTTTTCGGCGGCTATCCTCGCAAAGTGCTCGATCTTCTGACCGAAGACCGTATCACCGCCTTTGCCGACAGAGAGATCGTTGTGGAATACTATGAGATCATCGACAGGCTGCTCGAAAGAAAACAGGGGCATCCGGACCCGACGCTTCTGAAACTTCTCGTTCAGAAATTCAGCATGATCAACGTAACGAGCGATCTTCACCTGTGCCGCGACGCCGACGACGATAAGTTCATCAACTGCGCGTTAGATGCCGACGCCGTATATATCGTTTCCGGCGACAAGGACCTTCTTGATCTGAAATCCGTCAAAAAAGTTCGGATCGTGACGGCAAAGGATTTTATCGAAAACCGATTTGATAACGCATAACTCAAAGCTTAGGGTAAGGGGAGTTGAACACAAAACGGTTTTTCAGAGCATCTTTTCCCCAATACTGCCTCATCTGCCTTGATAATACGACAGCAAAGCAAGGATGAAGAGCGCGAAAGAGCCAAAAAGACCCGGCCAAAGGCGATTCGGGTTCGACTCCCCTTACCCTAAGACTCAAGAATCGGCGGACTCCGCCCGCATCCGGTCCTATACGGTACGCTCCGTTCCGCGAGGAACGGAGCGTATATCATTTCGCTCGGCGTCGATCCATGATCCGCAAAACACAAAACGGCCCGCCGCCGCGCGGGCGTCCGGCTTCGCTCTTGACATCCGGCGCTTTTTGTCTTATTATATTTGAATAAATATACGGCTGTATGCTGTCAGTATGCGCTCCGGCGGTCACGCCGGGCGCGGGGGTGGAAAAATGTCAGAGAATTGCGATCATAACTGCGAAAACTGCGCCAAAAAAGCGCAGGGCTGCGACAGCGCGGACTTCCGCGAGAAGCCGCACGAGCTGTCCAACATAAAAAAGGTCATCGGCGTCGTTTCCGGCAAGGGCGGCGTCGGCAAGTCGCTCGTCACTTCCCTTCTCGCCGTCGAGGCGAGGCGTCACGAGTTCGGCGCGGCGATACTCGACGCGGACGTCACCGGCCCGTCGATACCGCGCGCCTTCGGCTTAAAGGAAAAGGCGGTCGGCACCGAGGCGGGCATCTACCCCGTCAGGAGCGTCACGGGCATCAAGGTCATGTCCGTCAACCTTCTGCTCAAAAACGAGACCGACCCCGTCGTCTGGCGCGGCCCGATAATCGCCGGGACTGTCAAGCAGTTCTGGACCGACGTTATCTGGGGCGACGTCGACTATATGTTCGTCGATATGCCTCCCGGGACGGGCGACGTCCCGCTGACCGTCTTCCAGAGCCTCCCCGTCGACGGCATAGTCATCGTGACGAGCCCGCAGGAGCTCGTGGGGATGATAGTCGAGAAGGCGGTCAATATGGCGAAGCTGATGAACATCCCCGTTCTCGCCGTCGTCGAGAATATGAGCCATATGGTCTGCCCGCACTGCGGCGAGGAGCTTTACCCGTTCGGCAGGAGCCGTCTTGAGGAGATCGCCGAAAAGAACGGCGTCCCGCTGACCGCCCGCATCCCGATAGACCCGAAGCTCTCCGCGGCGTCCGACGCCGGAGCGATAGAGCTGACCGACTGCGAAGCGCTCACGGAGCTGTTCGAGAAACTTTAAAACAATTATCAATGTGCAATGTTCAATGTGCAATTTCGGGGGGGG
>JAFTDQ010000086.1 GCA_017454075.1 Clostridia bacterium | reverse complement strand
CGCGGCCTGTTCGGGAGAGATATAGTAAACCGTCCCGACCGCCTTGCGTTCGTTAATCTCCTCTTCGGTCTCCATCGTTGCTATACCGAAGTCGGAGACCTTTATCTTGCCGGATCTCAGAAGGAGGATATTCTGCGGTTTGATATCCCTGTGAACTATTCCTTTCGAGTGAGCGTGGGAAAGCGCCGCGAGGATCTGCTCCGTATAGCTGAGAATCTCGACGGTCGAAAGTTTCCCGCGGCGCTGGATATAACTTTTCAGCGTTATACCGTCGATCCGCTCCATCACGATGTATTTGAGATAACTTTTTACCGACACGTCGTAAATCCTGACTATGTTCGGATGCGAAAGCATGGATACGGCCCGGGATTCGTTCACGAATCTCTTCGTCGCCTGCTCGTCCGCCGCCATCTCTTCCTTCAGGACCTTGACCGCGACGACGCGCTCGCTGACAACATCGAACGCCTCGAAAACTATCGACATTCCGCCGACGCCGATGACCTTGTTTATTTTGTAACGCTTGTCGAGCACCTTGCCGACAAACCTCTGATTGACGTCCATTTGACTCTGTCTCACATTCTCAGAAGAACTACCGTGATATTGTCCGACCCGCCCGCGGAATTGGCGAACGCGACGAAGGATTCTGCGGTTTTTTCAAGTTCGTCGAAGCTTCCCGATCTTATCATTCCGGGAAGCGCCTCCCTGTCCGTATAAGAGTGAAAACCGTCCGTGCACAGGACAAGTACGTCCCCCTCACGTCTTTCAAACGAAAAGACGTCTGGTTCAACGGTGCTTTCGACCCCCACGCACCGGGTGATGAGATTGCGGCTGCGGGAGGTCTTTGCTTCTCTGAGCGAAAGCTCGCCGCGGTCAACGAGCATCTGAACGAGGGTGTGATCCCGCGTTATCTGGGTCGCCTGCCCGTTTTCGACAAGATACAGTCTGCTGTCGCCCACGTTTATGACCGTCACGCCGGACGATGTCACGAGAGCGGCGACGAGCGTCGTCCCCATTCCCTCGCACTCCGGGTTTTCGGAAGAAATGTCGTGCACAAGGGAATTCGCGTTATACAGCGCCTCGCGAAGCAGTTCAGCGTCGTCGCAAAGACCGTAGTTTCCGCACACGAAGGAAGCGAAGCATTCGGCGGCGGTCTTTGACGCGAGATCTCCCGCGGCGGCGCCTCCCATCCCGTCGCAAACCACGGCGAGATAGGCGTCTGAGCCCACCGTCCTTATGAGATATTCGTCCTGATTTACGGGGCGTTTCTGCCCTTTGTCGGTT
The DNA here is from genome assembly GCA_017454075.1 of Clostridia bacterium. The sequence continues at coordinate 12,593 of JAFTDQ010000086.1, read as the reverse complement.
CTTCCGGCTATCAGCATATCGTCTTCCTTTCGTCTTCCTTCCGGTCGGCGCCGTGCCTGAGCTGACCGCACGACGCGTTTATATCCGGTCCGAGCCGCCTCCGCACCGTCCCGTTTATCCCGAGCTTTTCAAGCTCTGCCCTGAACGCCTCTGCCCCGGCGGAGCCGGTCGGCGAGAGACGCCGTTCGGCTACGGGATTCAGCGGTATCAGGTTGACGTGAACGGGCATGTTCCCGAGCCGTTCTCTCAGTTTCGCGGCGAGACGGCGCGCGTTTTCGGAGCCGTCTGTCTCCCCGGCGATGAGAGTGTATTCAAAGGAGATCCGGCGCCCGGTCTTTCTGAAATAATCCCCGCAGGTATCGAGCAGTTCATCGACTCCCCAGCGACGGTTTACCGGCATGAGCCGGCTTCTGCGCGAGTCGTCCGGGCTGTGCAGCGAAACCGACAGCGTCACGGGGAGGTCCTCTTCGGCAAGTTTTTTTATCCCGGGAACGACCCCGCAGGTCGAGACGGAGACGTGGCGGTATCCTATCCCGAGAATATCAGGCGAATTCAGCATATGAAGAAACGCAATCGCGTTGTCGTAATTGTCAAGCGGCTCTCCTATTCCCATCATAACGACGTTCGATATCCTTTCGCCGCTGTCGGCTGAAACGGCCATGACCTGACCGAGGATCTCGCTTGCCTCGAGGTTTCTTGAAAGTCCGCCGAGGGTGGAGGCGCAGAAACGGCACCCCATCCGGCAGCCCGCCTGAGAAGATACGCAGACCGTGTTTCCGTGCCTGTATTTCATGAGGACGGACTCGACGAGTTCTCCGTCCGCCATGGCGAAGAGATATTTCGCCGTTCCGTCGATTTTCGAAACGAGTTTTTTTCTGATTTCGGGAAGCCGGACGCAGATACCCGACGATATAAGCCGCTCGCGGAGCGAAGCCGGCAGGTCGGACATTCCGGGAACGTCGACTCCCCGGCACGCCCAGCCGTAAACCTGATCCGCGCGGTATCCCGGCTGATCGGAGAGGCAGCCGAGCGACGCGATCTCTTCTCTTTTCATGCCGAGTATGTTCGTCACGGGACACTTCTCCTCATAAAATCTTTCAGTATAGTATACCACACGCGCGGCGGAATTTCAAGACTTGAGACCCAAAATCGGTCTCCGTGACTTGAAATATTTGTGATTTGGTATATAATATATCTTGCGCCCTGCGGTTCCGTGCCGCCGGGCGGCGGAAAGGCGTGATCAACATGGATGAAAACATTAAAAAAGGCGGTATTTCCGTCAGCACGGAGCATATTTTCCCGGTCATAAAAAAATGGCTCTACTCCGAAAAAGATATTTTTCTCAGGGAGATAGTATCGAACGCGGCCGACGCCGTGACAAAGCTGAAGCGGCTCGGCTCGCTCGGGCACGCTGACGTGGACAACGGAGATTTTCGTATAGACGTAAAACTTGACAAAGAAGCCCGGACGATAACGGTCAGCGACAACGGGATAGGCATGACACCCGACGAGCTCGACAAATACCTCTGCAACATCGCCCTCTCGGGCGCCGCGGATTTCATAACGAAGTACGAGGAGGAAGGGAGCGCAGGGATAATCGGCCACTTCGGTCTCGGATTCTACTCCGATTTTATGGTAAGCGACAGCGTAACGGTCGAAAGTCTCTCTTATTCCGGCGGCGATCCCGTCAGCTGGACCTGTCTCGAAAGCGGAGAATACACGTCCCGGAAGGGACAGAGGCAGACAAACGGGACCGACGTCGTCATGCATATCTCGGAGGACGGGGAGGAATACCTCTCTTCCGACAAACTCCGCTCGGTCCTTGAAAAGTACTGCTCGTTTATGCCCGTCCCGATCTTCTATTCCGACGGAGAAAAGAAAGAACCCGAGGGAGAAGAAAATGCGGAAAGCTGCGAAAACAGCGCCGAAAAGCCGATTAACGACGTCAATCCCCTGTGGATGAGATCCCCGTCCGAGGCGACCGAAGAAGATTACGCGGAGTTTTACCGCAAGGTCTTCAGGGATTACCGCGAACCGCTCTTTCACATTCACATAAACGCGGATTATCCGCTCAACTTCAAGGGCGTTCTTTATTTCCCGAAGATCGAGAACGAATTCGAGCCGCTTGAAGGGCAGGTCAAGCTTTATTACAACCAGGTCTTCGTGGCAGACAATATCAAGGAGGTCATCCCCGAATTTCTGCTTCTGCTCCGCGGAGTGATCGACTGCCCCGAGCTCCCGCTCAACGTCTCCCGGAGTTACCTCCAGAACAACGGATACGTGACGAAGATCTCGAAGCACATCGTAAAAAAGGTCGCGGACAAGATCAATTCACTGTTCACGACCGAACGGGAGCGCTATGAAAAAATATGGGACGACCTCAAAGTGTTCGTCGAATACGGCGGGCTCAGGGACGAAAAGTTCTTTGAAAAGATCTCGGGCTCCGTACTGCTGAAGCTCACGGACGGCCGCTGCGCGACCCTTTCCGAATACCTTGAAAAGGCCGCCGGAAAGCATGAAAAGACCGTCTATTACTGCACCGACAAAAAAGAGCAGGCGCAGGCCGTCGGAATGCTTACCGCCGAGGGCGTCGACGTCGTCCTTTTTGACAGGATGCTGGATATGCAGTTCATTTCCCTGCTCGAGCGAAAGAACGAAGGAGTGAAGTTCCTGCGCGCCGATTCCGCGGTCTCCGACGTAATAAAGAGCGACGGGGAGAGCTTTACGTCAGACTCCCTGACGGCTTTATTCAGAAAAGCGAGCGGAGACGACAAACTCGAGATCCGTTTTGAGACGCTTAAGGACGAAAAACTCCCGGCGCTCCTGCTCACAAGCGAGGAGGACCGTCGTTTCGGCGAAATGATGAGGATGTACGGAATGGGCGGGCGCGATATGCCGGCCCCGAAGGGCAGCCTGGTGCTTAACCCCGCCTGCCGCGCGGTGCGCGCGCTCGACGGGCGCGAGGACGACGCGGCCGCTTCGACGGCGCGCAGGATATGGCTGCTTGCCGTCATGTCTCACAGACCGCTCGAGCCCGACGAGATGAAAGAATTTCTCGACATCAGCTACAGAGAACTTGACGAGGACGCCAGATGACGACGTACGACAAAGCATCGGCAGAATATGAGCGCTGGCTCGGATACGGCGATCTTTCGGCAGAACTGCGCCGCGATCTTGAAAAATCGAAAGGCGACCGGGAGGAAATACTGCTTCGGTTCGGCGGTGAGCTTTCATTCGGAACGGCCGGGCTCCGCGGTGTCATGTCCGCCGGAACAAACCGGATGAACATTTTTACCGTCGCCCGCGCCACACAGGGGCTCGCCGACTGTCTGAAAGCTTCGGGCAAAACCGATCTCAGCGTCGTGATTGCCCGTGACACAAGGATAAACTCTGACGTTTTTGAAAAAGAGACCGCGCAGGTCCTCTCTTCAAACGGGATAAAAGTATTCGTTTTTGACGGCCCGCGCCCCACCCCCGAGCTTTCGTTTGCCGTCAGGCATCTCGGATGCAGCGCAGGGATCAACATAACAGCGTCCCACAATCCGAAGGAATACAACGGATATAAAGTATACGGTCCGGACGGCGCACAGATATCCCCGGAAGTCGCCGGAAAGGTCTCGGCGGCAATCTCGAAGCGCGACGTTCTGACGGGCGCTCTCTGCACAGGAAAGGCGAAAACGACCGTTCTCGGCGGTGAAACCGACCGGGCGTACCTTTCGGCCGTGCTGAACGAGATCACAGACCGGGAATCGATAAAAAAGCATTCCGGTATGCCGATCGTGTACACGCCTCTTCACGGAGCGGGCAGGGTTCTCGTTCCGCAGGCCCTCGCGGAGGCGGGATTCACAAACGTCGTCACGGTCGAAGAACAGATGATACCCGACGGGAGCTTCCCGACTGTCAGACTTCCCAACCCCGAATTCCCCGAGGCTTTTGAGCTTGGACTGAAACTCGCGCGCGAAAACGGAGCGGAGCTCATCATCGCCACCGACCCCGACTCAGACCGGATGGGCGTCATGATAAGGCGCGGGGACGGGTACGAACTCCTGAGCGGCAACCGCATCGGATGTCTGCTGCTTGATTATATCATAAACGCCTGCAAGGCGGCGGGAGGAGTGCCCGCTGACGCTTACGCCGTGAAGAGCATAGTCTCGACAGAGCTCGCGAGCGATATCTGCCGCGAAAACGGAGTCAGGATGTTCGACGTACTCACGGGATTCAGGTTTATCGGCGACGTCATGACCCGCCACGCTGAGGCGGGAACCGGGACCTTTCTTCTCGGTTTCGAGGAGAGCAACGGTTATCTGAAAGGGACGTACGCCCGCGACAAGGACGCGGTCGTCGCGTCGGTCATAATAGCCGAGGCGGCGGCTCACTACCGCTCACTCGGTCTCACTCTCGGAGACGCGCTCGACGGAATGCTCGAAAAATACGGATATTACTCCGAGAAGGTCATAAATCTGCCCTTCCCCGGCTCCGACGGCAAGGAAAGAATGACGTCTCTCATGTCTTCACTCAGGGATAAAGTCCCGGAAAGCATCGCGGGTGAACCGCTCACGGGATTCCGCGATTATCTTACCGGCGTGATAAAGGACCTTCGGAGCGGAGAGGAGACCGGCACCGGACTGCCTACCTCGAACGTAATTTACCTGAGATCGGAAAACTGCGTTCTCGTCGTCCGTCCGTCGGGCACCGAACCCAAAATTAAACTGTATCTCATGGCAAAGGGCGCGAACAAAGCCGACGCGGAGAAACGCCTCGGCGCCCTGATGAAAGACGCCGAGGCCATGAGCGGCCAGGGCGGCTGATCCGTTCACGTAAAAACGCGCGGCGGCTGTCAAAACCTCTTGACACGCGGGCGCGCGTATGGTAAAATATAATCGATTTAAAATCGTAGAGTCTTTTGAAAGGAAAAACCGGAATGGCAAACAAAGCAGGTGTCGAAGACGCCGTAATGGTACACAAGACAGAGATCGTTTTCTGCGACAAAACCACGGACAAATCAAGATTCAAGCATTACCGCCTCAACGCGGGAAACATTGAAAAGATCATATTCGACTACGTCGAGAGAAAGACCTTCTTCGGGCTCAGAAAAGAACTCGAGGAGCGCGTCATATTCAAAGTGAAGGACGAGGACATACCGGAAGAGCTCGTCGTGCTCGAGCACAACGAACCTAACTTCCGCCGCTACCGCGGAGGGATCAGGAGCTTCGTCGACGACAACAAGGTCGCCCTTGAAATATATGACGCTGAAGGAAAACGTCAGTCTTGAAAATCCGGCACGGCGGCTTTCCCGCCGTGCTTTTGTTTGACGCGAACAGCGAAAAAACCATTTCTGATCCGGAGCCGGTATGCCCGATATAATTGGCGATTTCATAAATGAATACGGGCTGAAGCTGGACGAAGCGCAGCGCAGGGCGGCTTTTGCCGGCGACGGGCACATCCTTTTGTCGGCGGTCCCCGGAAGCGGCAAGACTATGGTAATGGTCGCCCGGCTCGGATATCTCGTCAGGGTGCGCGCGGTCCCGGCGTCTTCGATCCTCGCCGTGACTTATTCCGTCGCCGCGGCGAAGGAGATGAAGGAGCGATACGTCTCAATTTTCGGAGACGACGGCGTTGAGATCAGGACGATACACGGCTTCTGCATGACCGTGATAAACGAATACTGCAGAATGAAAAAGACGGAGCCCTTTCGTCTCATGTCCGACGAGGAGAGCCAGAAACGTGTCGTGAGAAAGCTCCTCACCGAGCACGGCGGATATCCGACGGACAGCGATCTGAACGAAACCGTCACAAAACTCACGTACTGCGTGAACATGCTCCTGACCGACGATGAGATCAGAAAGAACGTAACGCTCGACGGGCGGGATTTTTACGAAATATTCTGCGCTTACCGGGATTTCAAGCGCGAAGAACGGCTGATGGATTACGACGACATGCTCCTCTTCGCATATACCGCGCTGCGCCGCTATCCCGCCGTTCTTAAAGCGTGCACTTCAAAATATTCCCACGTGTGTGTCGACGAGGCGCAGGACACCTCGCGCCTCCAGCACCTTATAATCCGCAAGGCCGCTGAGAGTTCGGGAAATCTTTTCATGGTAGGAGACGAGGATCAGAGCATATACGGTTTCAGAGCCGCCTATCCCGACGGGATGAACGAATTTGAAAAAGTGTTTCCCGACGCCTCCGCAATGTTCATTGAGCGGAACTACCGTTCTTCCGGCTCTATCGTAGCGGCGGCCGACGGGTTTATCTCGTCTAATACTCTCCGGCGACCGAAAAAAATGTTCACGGACGCGCCGGAGGGAGAACCGATATCCGTAATGAAACTGGGCGATCTGCGCCTTCTTCCGCAGAGGATAGTCGATATCGCCTGCACCCCCGAGGGAAAGAGGACCGCCGTTCTTTCGCGGCTCAACGATTCCCTGCTGCCGGTCGCCGACGCTCTTGAAACCGCCGGCGTGAGGTTTACAATGAGAGGCCGCGAGTCGGTCTTTTTCGGCTCGTACGTCGTTTCCGACGTAAAAACGCTCGTATCATTCGCCTCAGATCCATACGACGGAGAACTCTTTCTCAGAATATTCTACAAGATTTTCCCGGGACTGTCGAGATCCGACGCCGAACGCGCCGCGGAGCAGCACGGAAGCAGGACCGTTCTCGGATACCTGTCCCGCTCGCCCGAGCTCGGAAGCTGGCGCAGAGAGCGCGCGGAACGTCTCGACGACGCAATAAGGCGGGCTCCAAGAAGCGACATATTCGGTATGCTCATGTCGCTCTTCTACGACGCGGGTTATTACGACTACGTAGCTGAGCGAGGAGCCGACGTGTCAAAACTCCACGCCATGCTCTCGATAGCGGACAGACACCGCGGAGCGCGGGAGTTTTTTGACCGACTCGACGGTCTTGAAAAGATCATTAAAGACGGCTCGGCTCAGAACGGCATCGTGCTCTCGACGATTCATTCGGCAAAGGGAACGGAATACGACAACGTCATCATCATCGACGCCCGCGACGGGATACTTCCGTCGGCGGCAAACCCCGGATTTACACACGGAGGGGACGAGACGGCTCTGCTCGAGGAAGAGCGCCGTCTGTTTTACGTGGGCGTGACGCGCGCGCGAAAAAAACTGACGCTTGTAAAATGCGAAAGGATATTCGGGGAGCCGGCCGCCGGGTATTCGTTCATCGATTCCCTGCTAGAGGCCTCGAACTGCCGGACGCCGCAGGCGGCGGAAAAAGCGGATGAACATTCGCTTCCGGAGCTGCGCGTCGGTACGCGGGTAAGGTACGCCGGGCTCGGATCCGGGACGGTTATATCGTCAAAACCGGCCTTCGGAGATCTCCTCGTCACGATACGGCTCGACGGAGGAAAGACAGTTACGACCGCCGCGGGCCCGCTTCTGAAAAACGGCTCCCTGATACCCGTGGGATCGGCAAGAAAGGAAAACTGACGTCTTAATCTTATGACTGAAACAGAAACAAATAAAAATGAAGGCAGAACCCCGGAAGGTCCGGTGAGATTCATCATCAGGATCCTTCAGGGATGCGTTATCGGAATCGGCGCCGTACTCCCCGGAATAAGCGGCGGGGTTCTCGCCGCAATATTCGGGATTTACGAACCGCTGATCAGCGTTTTTGCCCATCCGAAAACGATTAAAAAATACTGGAAGACGCTGCTTCCCGTGGCGATCGGGATAGCGATCGGCTTCCTCGGACTTGCAAAGCTCGTCCAGATCATTTTTCAGAAAAACGAAAATATCGCCGTCGCGTTTTTCGTCGGACTCATAGCCGGCACGCTCCCCTCCCTGTGGAAAACCGTGACGGAACACGGAGAAGCTTCGGGAAAGGCCCATCCGGCCGCCGAAATAATATGGATGTGCGTTTCGTTTGCCGCCATTCTCGCCGTGCTCATGTTCTTCCGCTTCGGGAGCGGGATAGCAATCGCACCGTCCGCCCCGTGGTTTGCTCTGTGCGGATTTTTCATGGCTCTGTGCATGATAGTCCCCGGGATCGCCGCGCCGACCATAATGCTTTTCCTCGGTTTATACGAGCCGCTTATGGGTCTGATAACGGGAGTCGTTTCCCACGCGCTGGGTTTTGTCACCGGTAAAGAAAGCTTTTCCGCGGCGTTCGCCGCCTCCGACTGGCCGTCTGTTATACTGTTCGGCGTCGCTTTTATTCTCACTCTTCTGATACTGTCTAAACCGGTGGATCTGCTGATCAGGAAAAAGCCCGTCAGATTTTATCACGTAATTTTCGGGATCGTCGCGGCGACGGTGATCCCGCTGCTCCCCTACGACGCAAAAAGCGCGCCCGAGCTCGCCGTGCGGATCGCCTGCATCGCCGCCGGCTTCGCCGTCTCCTTCGCGCTCGGCGTTATTTCACGGAAAACCGGAAAAAAGGATCAATGAAAAACACTCTTCTGATAGACGGAAACAGCGTGATGTTCAGCAGCTACTACGGTATGCCGCCGCTCATGACGACCGGAGGAATGAACCTTAACGCCGTCGTGGGAACTCTGAACATACTCATCAAATACCTCAAAGCGCTGGAACCGGATCACTGCGCGGTTGCGTTCGACCCGCACGGCGGAACGTTCCGTCACCGCGAATATAAAGAATACAAGGCAGGGCGTCAGAGGGCTCCGCAGGACCTTATCGATCAGTTCCCTGTCATAAAGGAATGCCTCGGCTCAATCGGGGTTAAATATTTTGAAATAACGGATTTCGAGGCGGACGACGTGCTCGGAACGCTCTCATCCGCCACGCCGGACGGAAATCACGCGTACATCGTCACGGGAGACCGCGATTCTTTTCAGCTGATAAGCGACAAGGTCACGGTACTCTATAAGGGTCACAATGGGATCGTGGAATACGACCCCGCCGTATTTGCCGAAAAATACCCGGGGCTCACCCCCGAGAGTTTCGTATCATACAAAGCCCTCCTCGGAGACACGAGCGACAACATACCGGGAGTGCGCGGTATAGGCGAGAAATCGGCTCTCGAACTTATCGCGGAATACGGCAGTCTCGACGGAGTATACGACCATCTCGGAGAAATAACAGAAAAGAAAAAAGCGTGGGGAACAAAGCTCTCCGAAGGGCGCGAGCAGGCGTATTTTTCGCTTTTCCTGTCACGTATAGTAAAGGACGCGCCGGTCGGCGACGCTCTGACGCTTACTTCTTTTACCGGCCCGGATATGAAATCCGCCGAGCCCGTGCTCACGGGATACGGGATGGCAAAGGTGCTTGAAAATCTCAGGCAGGTAAAGAGCGCCGACCCCGTAAAGCCGGCTGAGACAGAAAAATACGCGCCGGTAGAGCCCGCGGGTCCCGCAGCTTCTCCCGATCCCGGCGCCGCCGTCGTCGCCCTCGTAAACGGTCTTGCATTCGACGGCAAAAATGAATATAAGGTCGGGGCGGAAGAAACGGAAAAGCTCCTTTCTGACCCGGAAAAGACCGTAATCGTACCGGACGCGAAGAAACTGTACTCGGAAGACCGGGATATAAAGGCGACCCTCTACGACGCGTCGGTCGCCGACTACATTTGCGACCCGAACGACTCGGATCACGGTATAAAGGCCTCGGCTTTCCGGAATCTCGGGGTCTCGCTTCCCGAAAAGTTTGACGCCCCCGCCGTGCTTTTCGACCTCAGAAAGGCGCTTGACCGCCGTATGGCTGAAACAAAGCAGACCTTTGTTTTTGAAAAAATAGAAACTCCGCTTTCGCGTGTTCTCGCCGGGATGGAGAGAACGGGGATAAAAATCGACATTCCCGGTCTGCGCGATTTTTCATCCGAGCTCGGCGTGCGCGAGGAAAAACTCAAAGAAGAGATCTTCGATCTCGCCGGACGGGATTTCAACGTCAATTCGCCGAAACAGCTCGCCGAGGTACTGTACGACGAACTCGGTCTCCCCGCGCCGAAGCGCGGGGCGGGAGGACGTTCGACCGACGCCGAAGCGCTCGAGGGACTCTCTCCGTTTCATCCCGTGATCGAAAAGATACTCGAATACAGAAAAATATCAAAGCTCCGTTCCACTTATACCGACGGGCTTATCGCCTACGCCGACGAAGACGCGAGGATACACACGACGTTCAATCAGAAGGTCGCCTCGACCGGAAGACTCTCGTCATCAGACCCGAATCTTCAGAACATCCCTATACGTTCCGATCTCGGGCGCCGTATGAGGAAATTCTTCATATCGGGAGACGACGAGCACGTCCTTATCGACGCCGACTATTCGCAGATAGAGCTGAGAGTGCTCGCCGCGCTCTCGTCAGACGCCTCAATGACCGAATCATTCCTCAAAGGAGAGGATATCCACCGCAGAACGGCCGCCTCGGTATTCGGAGTTCCGCAGGAACTCGTGACTCCCGATATGAGAAAAAAGGCCAAAACGGTCAATTTCGGCATTCTATACGGTATGAGCGCATTCTCGCTCGCTAAGGATCTCGGCGTCCCGCGCTACGAGGCGCAGGAATACATATCGAACTATCTCGCTGGATTTCCCGAGATCAGTTCGTTCCTCAGCGAAACGATCGCCTTCGCGGACAAAAACGGATACGTCACGACGGCATTCGGCCGCCGCAGGCAGATCCCCGAGCTTCGCTCTCCGAAAAAGAACGTCAGGGCGGCGGGCGAGCGCATCGCCCGTAACAGCCCGATACAGGGTACGGCCGCGGACGTGATCAAGCTCGCCATGATAAACGTCAGTAAGAGACTTGAAAAATCCGGTCTCGACGCAAAGCTCGTCCTTCAGATACACGACGAGCTGATCATAGAATCCCGCGCTGAATGCGCAGAAGAGGTCGCCGGAATTCTGAAAGAAGAAATGGAAAACGCAGCCGATCTCGGGATACCTCTCACCGTCGAGACCGGGATCGGAAAAAGCTGGTTCGAATGTCACTCCTGATGCTCTGAAATGGAAAACAAAGTCCCGACGCGTAAGATCATAAGAATATCCGCCGCCGCGCTCGTATTTATCGCGCTCGTCGGCGTCCTTTACGCGTCGAAAGACTTTTCGGGAAGAGCTGCCGAGACCGAACCCGTCACCGAAACCATGCCCGAGGAATGCCCTCATGAGTTCATTACCGGAAGCTTTTCGGAGCCCACCTGTACGGAGCCGGGCAGCCGCGTCATGATATGCTGCCTGTGCGGAGAGACGCGTACCGAAACGACAGCTCCCTCCGGGCACGACGAAGAGATCACCGAGATCCCTCCGACCTGCACTGCCGGAGGTATGACCGTGACGTCGTGCCGCAGATGCGGCGTAGTATCGTTTTCGGCAAGGACAGAGCCGGTCAGTCATGAATATGAAGAGACCGGGGCGACCGAACCGACCTGCGGCAGACCGGGATACACCGTATATACCTGCCGGCTCTGCGGCGGGGAAAGAAAAGAAGCAGCCGTTCCGCGTCTCGGTCATTCCTACGAGGCGACGGCAAAAGGATCGGTCAGACGCGCGGGGGGCGAGGTAGAGGCGACCTGTACCCGCTGCGGCGCGTCGGACAAGCTGAAAATAAAAGTCCCGTCAGGGCACACGGTAAACGATCTCACGGTCACTAAAGCGCCGACGTGTTCTGACGAAGGGATCTTTTCGTTCTACTGTTCTCACTGCAAAAAAGAGCTCACCGGCACGGTCGGGACCGTCGATCACATGTATCTCTCCCGGACCTGCTATTTACCCTATCTATGTATGTGGTGCGGAAATTACGTCGGACAGTCCATCGGACACATGTACGGCGAAGGGTTCTGGGTCTGGAAGGATGAACACGGCGAAGGGATAATGAGATATCACTGCACCGTGTGCGGTGAAGACAAGGATTTTGAGATTTGTCACAGTTATCCCGAAGAGATAACGGACACGCCGATAATGCGCGCGCTCGAATATATCGGGTACGACGTTCAGGGACTTATTCGTGACGGGCTCCTCTTCTCTGCGTATGGCGAAAACCGGCTGGCGAAACAGTACAGATCAAAGGTCCTGTATTCGATCCCCATGGGAAGCAGCCCCAGCGGGGCGAACACCGTTACCGACGGTTCCACTAAGACGGGCCTCGCCCCGAACCTCGATCTTTTCTTGAAAAAAGGTCTGATCTGCGCGTCTTTCAACGCCTATTATCTTTTAAACTACCTCCCGAACATAGAAGGCTACAAAGTCTCGGATCTAAGCAAATGCTTCTCGTACTATACCTCCGGGGGATATAATCTCAAGGCTGTGAAAACTTGGCAGTACGCCATGAGGCTCGGAACCGGTTCGCTCTACGGAAAACCCGTTGAGCTTATAGGGCACAGTTTCGACGACGTTGACCGTGAAAAGCTCTCCCCCGGAGACATCATTATTTTCAAATCCAAAAAAGGAACTCCCAACGCTCACTGCGCAATATACGTAGCCGCCTGGAAAGGAAAGGATTTCGTCGCTCACTGCACCTATCCGTACGGCGTTGACCTCACGACGATCGATGAAATAGGCGACCCGTGGTATGACGGTCAGGCGGGCGTTCAGGTGAGCGCCATATATCACATAAAGGTGACCGGAAACAGGAAATGACACGTCCCGACAGTTCAAAACGTATTCTTGTGATTGGCGAGGT
>JAFTDQ010000085.1 GCA_017454075.1 Clostridia bacterium | reverse complement strand
GGGACGGACCGATCCGCCCACGGCAACGACGTTTTCGTTTTCAAGCAGCGGCAGCGTGATCTTTTTGAGCGAATCGTACTGAAGGACGCTGTCGGCGTCGATGCAGATGAAGTAGGGATATCGGGACGCGTTTATACCCATGTTGAGCGCGTCGGCCTTGCCACCGTTCTTCTTACGGATAAGGGTCACGTGGACGTTTCGAATTTTGGCTTCGTAGACAAATTCTTCCTGCTGGCATTTAAGCAGTCTGTGGATCGGCATACGGACCGGCGACATTTTGAATTCTTCGATCATCACCTTAGACGTGTCGTCGTTTGATCCGTCGTCCACTACGATAATCTCGTAAATCTTATAGTCCAAAGCCAGAAGAGACTGTACCGTGGAGGCCACGGTGACCTCCTCGTTGTGGGCCGGTACAATGATGGAAATCGGTATATAATAATCGTTCTGTATGGCATTCATCATCCGATACTGCCGTTTTTTCTTGAACAGTTCGGATGAGCCGACCGTTGCGGAGAGGAAAAGAAACGTCGAGTAGACGACAAGATAGACGAAGAAAAAGATATTGATGATATCGAGGATGATATCGGCAATCCACATAATGGTTTCCGTTGTCAACGTGTATTTTCCTCCTTTTGTTGGTTATATTTCATGTCCAACTGAAACTGGAGTATTTCGCGCGCGTATCGGTCGTTTCCGTCTATGACCTCGATGAGATCAACGTAACTCACGCCGAGCTTTGCAAGACTTTCCGCCGCATTGTAACGAATGTACCAGTTTGCGACGTGAAGCGCCCGCTTCAGCGTCTCTATCGTTTCTGCCCGCGGATAACCGGCAAGGGCCGTGCATGCGATCGCCGGGTATTCCCAACGGAGATTGTTCAGGTTTCCCGCCATCTCGAGAAGTACCGGATACGCCTCCTCGTCCGGATATTTACCGAAATACCGGATGCAGGAGAAGCGAAGCTCAGGGCTTCTCTTCTCGTCCTTCAGTATAGAGAGAATGCGGTCGCGATGGCTCGGCGCGCAAAAGCGGATAAAATCGAGGATCGCCACCTGAATACCGGGCTTGAAGCCTTCAAAGACGTCCCAAAGCCCGTTTATCAGCTCGTCCTTACTGCCGGCAAAGGCCAGGAGTCCGTCGCTCAGCAGCTTTTTATTGTGATTGATATCCTCGGAATCAATGACTTTAAGCGCACTTATCACCAGCCTTGTTTCGCCGCTTTTATAGATCGCCTGAAGCGCGTTCTCCCGACAGTAGGTGTTCGGCTCGCGAAGCGCTCCGAGTAAAACCTCGGCGACCTTCGGAGGCGTGACGCCTCTCATCTGTTGGAACACCCTGAGAGTGTACAGAAAAAATGCGAATTTGATGGGATCGTTATGCGTTTTATAGTGATCGATCAAAACGTCCATGATACAGGAAAGACGGTCCAGATAGGTCCGGATCTCTTCGGGAAACTCTTCAAAAAGGTCGGTAACGACCTGTACAAACACCAAAAGGCGTTCCTGTCGGCACAGATCCCGCTTCATATGATCGAGATGGCGCTTTTCCGTCTCCTTGCCTTCCCGGATCCGGCCAAGCTCTTTCCGGAGCATAGACGTGTACCGGTCTCTCCGTTTTTCATTGATTCTGTCGCGCCGTTTGGCAAAGATGATCGTGCCGATGTTGAATAAAATCATGGCAAGGCAAACGGCAAGGTAGATATAGACCAGAACTTCAACGCCCAAGACGTTCACCTTCCCTTCTGACCGTTCTGATTCAGCGCGCGGTCCAATAGTCTTTCAGAATGTAGTAGGAGCGCTTCGGACGCTCGTGATAGGTAACTCGGTTTCCCCAGCCGTTGAGAGAAACGGCGGTCGTCGGGATCCTGTGTCCGTCGGCTCCGTCGGAAACACCGACCTCCATAAAGTCGATCGAGATATATTCGATCCCGTAATATTCATAATAGTCGTCGTGGATGCTCATGCGGGAGGGATCCGAAAAGTTCAGAAGCTGCCACGGAAGCTTGACCTCGACGTAATCGCCGCGCGACATAAAGTCGGCAAGGGAATTGAATTCGGCACTTTCGGGATTGGCGTTGCCGTACTCCAGCTTTCCCGTCTCGAAACACATCGCCGCCGCGTTGTCCTGCTCTTTTGCCGAGACATAGAAACGGGAGTCCACCTTCAGGATCATATCGATCGGCCGGAACAGCGGCGAGTCCGCGTCGGGCATATTGCTTTTAACGTAAGTATTGAAGCCGTAAACCGGGAGCGCGTAGGTGGAGCGAAGCACCTCATATCGTTCCTGTACCATCAGACGGCTGTTTTCCTTGCCGCGGAGAACGAGAAGAAAATCCGCGTCGCAGTCGAACTGCAGCCTGAAGTTTTCGCAGTAGTTGCTCCCGCTTTTCGGCGTTGTATCAATGGGGAGATACAGCGTATCCTTTTCAAGATCAAAGCCGGGCTTTTCGATCATAAAATAGAGGAAACGCTCGTCGTACTTCATGGAAAGCGTCAGGTCGCCGTTTTTGCCGACGATATCCTTCTCGTCCCACTCGGAGACGTCACCGTCCACGTAACAGACGGAGGTCTCTTTGCCTGGATCGAAAGAAATGAGCCCGAAATACTGCTCGTTCGTCTGATAATCCGACCAATAGGGCGTGCGGCGAAGATCCACGGCGTGCATCGTGTTCCAGGTCCGCTTGAACCATTCGTCCTGCCAGGAAAACACGCAGCACCCGGCGCATCCGGAGTCGACGATATCCTCATAACATTCGATGATCGCCTGTCCCTGCCCGTTTTCGGACATATGCCCCTGATTACGCCCGGTATTTTCGTCGATCTGTGCCATCCCGCGTCCGGTGGATACGCCGAACTCCGATATAACGACGGGCATCGTGTGATACCGATTGAGAGCGGTCAGGTAGGCAAGATAGGTGTTGAAGCGGCCATAGCGATCGGTGTAGTCCTCCTCCCGCAAATAATCCGTTACGGACGGAACGTTCCATCGCTTGACCCGCCAATCGAGCTTCAGAAAACCGGAAAAGCTATACATCTCGTGTAACTGCTGGGGGGTAAGATCCGTTTCCTTCGTAGCGCTCTCGAGATAATCCGGATAATACGGATAGACGTGATAAGAGGCGAAAGATCCCGAAATGAATTCCTCCGTTGTGTGAATATGCTCAACGTTTACCGCGGCAAGCTTGTTCCAGAACGCGGTGACCGCCGTGGAATATTTAAACGGATCGGTCGTTGGCCAGTTAGAAAACGCCGTGAGCCGCTGGACGTGATACCGGTCGGTTTCATACGAGATGACCTCGTCGCCCACGCGGGCAAGAGCGGACTCAAAAGGGGTGGCGTCGTCGGAGGCGTACATATATTTGCCCTGATAGCGCGGTTCGTCCGCGCGGATCTGATCGGTGTAGATCACCGTTTCCGGTTCCCATTCCACTCCGAGGATATAGCCAAGCACCCAGCGGGAAACGTCCTTACGGTACGAGCCGCTGCCGGAGGCGGCAAGCCGTCCCATGTTCAGATCCCTTTGGCCGTGGATAACGTCCACCATGGTTTTGCTGTCGTTGATCAGCGTTTCCAAAAACTCTTCCGTATACATATCCAGGTGAGAAAACTGTGTGTAATCGTTCACCCAGACGCCGTGAAGAAGCCACAGCGGTTCTTTCTCCTGCTTCTCTCTGTCCCTGTTGTAGTCAAAAAACGCGTTGTAAAAGGTATCCTCCTGCACAGAATAAATGCGAAGGGTATTCGCGCCCATTTCCTGCATCATTCCGAACCAACGGTAATAGGTTTCATAGTCAATGGCGTAATCCGTCGACCACTTTCCCGGCTCACCGGAACCCATGTTAACCCCGCGTATCTCAAGCGGCTCATACCCGTTCCCGCGGTCAAGGAGAATGGTCTTACCGTCCGTTTTGGCAAACGTCGTAACCGGCTGATTCTTTCCGAAGTTGAAATGGATCCCGAATTCATAATAAATGGTATGGCCTGCCAGAAAGAGAAGGATTACCGCGATCACGATGATGATAAATTTTTTCATTGACATGATTTGAATCTCCCCGGGCAGTCAATGCGGAAGTTCGCTGAATTTCTTGTTCGCGGAGTCTGCGCAGTATTGAAACAGATAGTCGATATTCTCATCCATCCAGTCAAGGCGACCGAAAAAATTGTCCTCAAGCATCTCAACCGCTTCTTTATGAGAATGAGGGTTGCGTCCGTTATTATGGTCGATCAGCGGGTCGCTTGCGATATATTCCGCCCATCTGGCGCTGTCGCGGTCGATCGCGTCGCCCAGAAAAGCAAGAGTATCGTCTATATACTGCCGCAGATATTCCTCGCTCAGGATCGTCTTTCTCAGATCGCGGTAGCGCAAGACGACCCGTTCCACAAAATCCCGATCCCTGAAAAGCATATTGTAATAAACGGCGCTTCGGATGCCGTCAAAATCCGGACCGGTTTCATCGTCCACAAAGTTGTTGCAGCAGTTGTTGAAGTCCCAAACGCAAAGCTTATACTTTCCGTCGATCGTCTTATACAAGTAGGTGGAGAAACGTCCGGCGTCCATGTTAGAGCTGACGGCGTTGATGATGTAGTAATCGACGAAGCTGTCCACGTCTATAAACGTCTTATAATGGTAATCTCCGGAATCATAGTCGTAGGAATACAACGCCTTTTCAAAGGCGGAGAAATCCTTTTCGATGCGTTCCCTTATCTCCTCGGTCAAACGCCCTTTGCCCGGATATCGAATAGAAACGTCCATGTGCTGGATATAGGCGCGCTCGGAGTACACGTCGACGTCGCGCAGCGTCTCAAGATCCGCCTCGGTCGGGCGGTCGACACGAAGCAGATAGCCGGAGAGCACTCTGTTCTTCTTTTTCATGATGATCGGCAGGCGCCCGTCCTCGCCGGCGGTAATGGTTTCGACCAGAAGGTAGATACCCTTGTAATCTCCGTCGACGATCAACTCGCAGAAGCGGCAGTTCGGCGCGTAATCCATCATCTCCCCGCTGAGGTTGTAGAAAAGATAGTTCCGGATCAGGGACTTGTCGAGGAACGGACCGTGAAGCGCCCATTCGTTATGCTTGCTCATTCCGAGCAGCGCCTCATCCCTCTCCGCGCCGTCGC
>JAFTDQ010000084.1 GCA_017454075.1 Clostridia bacterium | reverse complement strand
TGCCGAATACGGCCTTATCTGGGCTGTCGGAAGCGATCGGCGTCGGATTCTTACTTGTCGCCATTCGTCTCCTCCTTCACTGCGCCGGCGTAATACGAACCGCTCCGCGACCCGTATTTGCCGTACCGTGCGTACTTGCCGTACTTGCCGCCGTACTTGTATGCCTTCCCGCTCACGTTCGCGTTGAGATCGGGGATCGACGCCAGCACCGGCAGATTGAAGTTCTGCGTGAGGAACGATTCGTCTCTCACCTGGTCGTCCAGGAGTTCTATAACTACGATGACGGCAAGGGTTCCGACCAGACCGATTATGAAACCGACCATGGCGTATTTCGTAAGACTCGGGGCGGCTTTTCCGTACGGGACGACCGCGCTGTCGACGACTTCGACCGTGCTTCCGCCGATGATCTTCTCAACTCTCAGGGGGAGCACTTCTCCTATCGCGTTGGCGATAAGCGTCGCTCTCTCGGGATCGGTGTCCGTGACCGTCACGCGAAGGACCTCGGTCTCGTTGACCGCGGAAGCGGAGACCATCCGGGAAAGCGTTCTGTACGACATATCGAGCTCCGCTCTTTCGGCGACCGCCTCGAGAGTCGTTCTCGATTTCAGAATGACTATATAGGTATCAACCAGATTCTTGGACGCGTTGAGGTCGGAAATGCTGAACGACGTTTTTCCGACGGAAAGCGAACCGTTGTTGACGTACATCATCGTGCTGGACTGGTACGTCGGAGTAATGAAGAAATAAGCGTATGCAAAGGCGATCGCGGCGCACAGAACGGATACGATGACGATGATCCAGATATGCTTTAAAAACGCGCCGAGGAGTTTGAATATATCTATTTCTTTTACGTCGCTTTTGACGTTCGCTTCCTCTTTTTTAAGGTTTTTGTCCAAAACTGTGCTCCTCCGCCGCGCCCCGTCCCCGCAAAGAACGCTGCGCCGCAAACCATATCAAATACGAAAAAAATCAAAAAATTTTCAAATGGGCATATCGATACACCTACAGATTATACCACATCGTTTTCCCTGTGTCAACTGCTTTTCGACGATTTAAAGTATGTAACGTTTCTCTTTTTTGTTTACTTTTGTTAAAAATCCCTTAATAATCCCCGCAGGACAAAAAACCGCCCGCGTTTCCCCGCGGGCGGCTGCCGAAACTTGCGTCAGAGCGTCCCTATGGCGGCAAAGGTATCGCCCAGGACGATATCGCGGTCCACCTTATCCATATAAATTATCTTGTGCCTTGTTCTGTCGAACGCGTACGTTCTGTTATCCCCGAAGATCGGGGCGGGAATGATCGAGAATTCGTACGCCTCGGGAACGGCGATGACGCCTGGAGCGGCGATATCCCAGATAACCCTCTCCCATCCGTTCTCGTAATAGTCGCCGTTGAACTCCTCCGGCAGCGTCTCTCTGAAGAAGACGCACGCGCGGGAGTCGCCTTTAAGTCCCTGCATATCGGGAAGGCGCGCGACGAGAGCTGACGTGCCGTGATCGCATGCGGGCAGAAGGATGAGCGGTACGTCAGTATTGATGAGGATCTGACCCGCCGCGTAGTCCTGAGCAAGGTTGAACTCGCCGAGATCCGGGAAATCGAGGCAGTGACCGCCGAGCCAGATCACGCAGATATTCTCTTTGATTGAAGGATCGAGCATCACGGCGGACGTGACGTTCGTGCAGGCGCCGGTTGTGAG
>JAFTDQ010000083.1 GCA_017454075.1 Clostridia bacterium | reverse complement strand
GCCGGTGATGAGGTTGGAGAAGAACGCCCAGGCGTCGTTGTCGTTCCATTCTCCCGCGGTCAGCTTGAAGGAGGAGGGAACGATCTGATCGGTTTCTCCGCTCCCATCCGAGGGGGCATCTTCCGCTTCGGCGGGCACCATAGGCGTTATTTCGCCCTCTTCCGCTCTCGCTCCGTCATCTTTTGCGCCGGACTTTGCTTCGCCGTAGAGGGCGCTCCTTGCGGGCGAATCCATGGCGAATTCGCCTACGCCGTCTCCGAGCGACGGAGAAGCGTTATACGCTTCCCCTTCGGCGTCCTTGGACATTTCCGTCTTTCCGCACGACGCGAAAAGCGAAAGACACATTATAAAACAAACGAATAAACAGACGATTTTTTTCATCGGATATTCCTCCTTGTTTTTTCTTACACCCGTTTTGACGGACACCGTATAAAAAAGTTCCCGGTAAGTTATGAAATTTTTTTCGTTGATCCTTCGACGAACGTTTTTATTATCTCCAAAGACTCTTTGCCGCATTTTCCGTCTCTGTCGAGATGAGGGTTGTATTCTGCAAAGTCGGCGGATACGACGTTGAGCTCCGAAGAAAACGCCGCAAGGAGCGTTTTCGCGTCCTCTATCCCCATTCCGCCCGGCATCCTGTACCCGGTGGCGGGGAAGACCCCGCCGTCGAGAAAGTCGACGTCGAAGCTGATATGTACGTATTTTGTTTTGACCGACGCGATCACGTCGCGTGCGACCCGCTCCGTTCCGATCATTCGTATATCTTCCGGAGCGTACACCCGTACTCCCTGCGATTTCAATATGGGTCTTTCGCCTTCGTCTATGCTCCTCGCCCCGATGATGAAGGTGTTTTTTCCGAGCAGGAACGGCGCGCCGGAGAGAGTGAGTTTTTCTCCGCACAGTCCCATCAGCGAGGCGAGCGGCATACCGTGGATATAGCCGGTAACGGTGATGTTTTCGGTGTTGATGTCGGTGTGACCGTCTATATATATTACGGAAATGTTTTCGTGTCCGCATACCCTTGCCGCTCCCGCCGCGCTGCCCATCGCGACAGCGTGGTCGCCTCCGACGGTAAACGCGATCCGCCCCGAAGAGACGGCTTTTCCGACTCTTGCCGCAAGTTCTTCGCAGAACGGTACGACTTCGTCGCGGTATTTCATCTTAGAGTCGCCTTCGGGACAGGAAAAAGGTCTGTCCAACGACCCGAATTCCGTGCCGGACGGGAAGACGTCTTTCATACCGATACCGGTCAGATATTCGTACGCGTCCTCCATTCCTCTCGTCGGAGCGCCCGCTTCAAGCGGAGCGCCTATGACAGAAAATCCGTTCATCAGTTCTTCAAAGTCCTTTCAGTATCGTTGCTGACTCAAGTATATCATTTTGCTTGTGTATAGTCAACATGAATAAAAATACAGCGGTTTATTAAGGCGTTACGGTATTGACTTTTTTTGTGTCGAACTGTAAAATGAAAGTGTATAAGACTTCTTTTCTGCTGTAAGAAAGGAGACCGTTTATGTTCAAAAAAATCATCAGTCTGCTTCTGTGCGCCATAATGACTTTGTCCTTCATCCCGGCGGTC
>JAFTDQ010000082.1 GCA_017454075.1 Clostridia bacterium | reverse complement strand
GCGTCCCGGAAAATGGTCGGAGTGACTGGATTTGAACCAGCGGCC
Organism: Clostridia bacterium; assembly: GCA_017454075.1. Next base: position 14,837 of record JAFTDQ010000082.1, on the reverse strand, counting down.
TCTTGGTCCCGAACCAAGCGCTCTACCGAACTGAGCCACACCCCGCTATTGCGCCGCCATCCGACGGCGACGCAAATTATATCATAAAGGCGACGGAATGTCAAGCCTTTTTTTACATAACTCCTCTTGAAGATAAAATCTGCTTGATGGATTCGATCTTTACAGATACCGCGAGAAGTTCCGTTGCAAGCTTCAGATCGTCGAGCGGAGGAAATGACGGAGCGATACGGATGTTTTTGTCGTCCGGATCTTTTCCGTAAGGATAGGTCGCGCCGGCGTCCGTCAGCGTTACGCCTGCTTTTTTGCATCTTGAAACGATTGCCTTAGCACAGCCGGGAAGGGAATCGAAACTTATGAAATACCCGCCGTGCGGAGTAGTCCATTCTGCAATCCCGAGACCGCCGAGCTCGCGTTCGAGTATCGCCTCGACAGATTCGAATTTGGGACGGAGGATTTCGGCGTGCTTTCTCATGTGCTCGCGCATTCCCTCTATGTTCCTGAAAAACCTGACGTGACGGAGCTGATTGATTTTATCGTGACCGATCGTCTGGACGGAGAGCTGAGTCTTTATTTCGTGAAGGTTGTTCGGGGACGCGGCAATGCAGGCGATACCCGACCCCGGGAAACTGATCTTTGAAGTCGACGCGAATTTATAGACCATGTCGGGGTGCCCCGCCTTCCGGCATTCGTCGAGTATTTCAAGGATCGTGTCCTGCCTGTCGTCGTAGAGATGGTGTATCGAATACGCGTTGTCCCAGAAAATCCTGAAGTCCTTCGCTTTCGGACGGAGCGCGGCAAACCTTCTGACCGTTTCATCGGAATATGAATAGCCCTGAGGATTGGAGTATTTCGGTACGCACCAGATGCCCTTTATCGACTCGTCGCTGCTGACCAGCTCCTCGACGATATCCATGTCGGGGCCGGTCTCATACATCGGAACGTTGATCATGTCGATCCCGAAATACTCTGTTATCCGGAAATGTCTGTCATAACCGGGAACGGGACAGAGAAACTTTACGCCGTGCTCTCCGAGACGGCACCACGGAACGTTTCCCATGACGCCGTGCGTATAGCAGCGGGAAACGGTATCGAACATTACGTTCAGGCTTGAGTTTCCGTATATTATTATCTCGTCGGGACGGACCTCCGTGAGCTGTGAAAGAAGTTCCTTCGCCTCTTCTATTCCGTCGAGAACCCCGTAATTCCGGCAGTCGGTACCGTCTTCGCACGCAAGGTCGCAGCCGGAACCGAGGATGTCCATCATCCCGAGTGAAAGGTCAAGCTGTTCTCCGCACGGCTTGCCCCTTGACATATTAAGAGAAAGCCCGAGCGCCTTATAGTCGCGGTATACCGACTTGTAGGACGAAAGCATCCCGGAAAGTTCTTCGTTTGATAGCTCAACATACTTTGTCATCACGTCCCCCGATCATCCCCGGCGGCAGGGAAATGAAAGATCTGAAAAACAATTATTCAATAAACGTCATAAAAAAACCGCCGGCGATTATTATATCACCGGCGGTTTGTTATGTCAATATCCCGATCTCATTTTCAGGCGTTTTTATCAAACCAGTATTTTTTGTAAGACCTTGAAAGCGCCGCGCAGTGTCTCAGAACTCTGAAGTTCCTTTTAAGACCGGGGTCTTTGCCGTTGAACACTGTCGAGACGGCGCCGCGCTTTCTGCGTATCCGTTTTATTTCGGCGCGAAGGTTCTCGTTCCCGATGTATTTTATCGCAACGCCGACGGGTATCTCAGTCCATATCGTTTCGTTTCGGGAAATGACAGGTTCGGAACGTTCCTCGTGTGCGATAACGTCGTCGCAGAGCTCCTTCATGAGGTTATGACCGGCCGCTTTGACGTAATACGACGATCTTCCGGGTCTCGGATTGATCTCAAAGAGCATATATTTCTTCCGTACGGCGTCGTATTTCATGTCAAAGTTCGAAAAACCGACGTATCCTAAACCGTCAAGAAAATCTCTGATTCTGCCGCATATCACGGGGTCATATCTGCTTATGATGGTCGCGTAGTTTCCGATCGTGGCGGGTGAGTATTCTTCGAGCACGGGCTGCCCGAGCGACATGAAACGCACCTTGCCGTCTGAACCGGAGTAGCAGTTGAGCACCCGCATTGCGTCGTCTCCTCCGGGTATGAATTCCTGTACTATAAGCTTGCCGCCATACCCGGAACCGGACATGACGGATATAAGATCCCGGTATTCTTTATCGGTATTTATGAAAAAAACTTTTTTCTTTCCTGCAAAATCAGCGTGACAGTATTCGTATCCGTTGCTGTTTTCGGGCTTGACGACAAGCGGCGGTGTCAGCGGAGGAGCTTCGGGATATTTTCCCGTTTCATCCGGAGATACGACGGATGTTTTAGGGTAGTCAAGCCCCTTTTCGTCGCAAAGAGCGTAAAACCTGTCCTTTGTCTCAAATGTGCTGAAATGAGAATACGAGGTGAAGCGGTTTGCCGCAAGACCGTTAAACACGGAAGCGTATTTTGACAGGAGCCGCGCGTATCCGTCGGAGCACGGAACGACAACGGGGATGAACCCTTCGGATTTCTTTTTTTTCAGAATTCCTGCAAGCGCGACGGGAAAGACATCTTCCGAGTCGAAGTCGGGTATTTTTTCAAGAGCAAGGATTCTGCTGTCCCTTGTCGGATAATATCTGAGCGAGCAGAGGAGAAGCGGCTTTTGCCGGCAGAACTCTCTGAACTGTCTTGCACACCCGTACGCGTTTTCGTCGCTGCCGAGAATGACCGGCAGGACGGAGTCATATAAACCGTTATATTTCATCTGACTTTTATCTCAAAACGAAGAACTGCTCATACCAGAGAAGGAATGAGTAGACCGTGTAAACCGCCCTGGCGTTGTTTTTCTTTCCGCTCAGATGCTCGTCGAGCATCTTCATTAGCTTTTCCGTGTCGAAAAACTCGCCGGCGTAGTCTTTTTCAAAGACCTCGCGAACGCGCGAGGCGTATTTTTCATCCCTGAGCCAGACTCTGAAGGGTACGAGAAATCCGGCTTTTTTCCGTTCCGCCCAATCCCTCGGGATTTTTCGGTCGGCGGCCTCTCTGAATACCCGTTTTGTTATCTTACCGCGTGTTTTCTGCCCGTCGGTAAGCGTTCTTGCAAGGGAGAACACCTCCTTGTCAAGATACGGGACGCGGAGCTCGAGCGAGTGAGCCATCGTCATTTTATCGGCTTTAAGGAGTATATCGTACGGCAGCCAGAGCCGCATGTCGAGATAAAGCTTCCTTGTCAGATCCGAGCAATTCCCGGCGGAACGGTAGATCGGCTCGGTAACGTCCATAAAAGATACGGAGGAGCGGTATTTTTCCGAGAGTATCCCGTTCGCCGCGTCGTCGTCCATTATAAACGCCTGTCCGATATACGATTCCTCGAGGGTTTTCCCGCCTTGTTCGAAAAAGCGCCTGAGGTGTTTGTTTTTGATTTTCCCGGCTGAACGGGATATCTTTTTTCTGAATGAAAGCGGAAGCTTTTTGTACGCCCTGAGCCAGCCGCTTTCGACGTATTCGGCGTAGCCGCCGAAGAGCTCGTCGGCTCCTTCGCCGGAAAGAACGACCTTCAGGTCGCGCGATGCGCGTTCCGCGAGAAAATAAAGAGGCACCGCCGAAAGGTTTGCGTGCGGCTCGTCGGAATGATACTGGACGGACGGGAGAGCGTCGAAAAATTCATCCGCCGTAATCCGTTTGGTTTCGTTTTTAATCCCGAGCCGATCGCAGAGCTCGGCGGCGAGGGAACATTCGTCAAAACCGTCGAGGGCAAATCCGACGGAATACGTTTTGTCGGGACGGGAGGCGGATACGATGTAGCTTGAATCGACACCGCCCGAAAGAAACGCGCCGACTTCCACGTCCGCGATCTCGTGATATTTTACCGAAGAAACCACGGCGTCGTCGATGAGCTCCGCCGTTTTATTGTCCGGACGGCGCACCGGATCGTAGGTCGCCTCGAAAAAGATTTCGGTGTGAAGTCCGCTTTTGACGTCGAACGTGAACTGGGTTCCGGGAGAAAGCTTGAATACGTTTTTGAATATTGTTTCCGGAAGCGGAGAGTACTGAAAAGTGAGATACAGTTTGAGCGCGTCCGGGTTTATTTCTTTTCTGAACGACGGGTAGGGAAGAAACGACTTTATCTCCGAGCCGAAAATGAATCCGTTTCCGGTATCGCAGTAATAAAACGGTTTTATACCGAAATAGTCCCGGGCTCCGTAGAGGGAACCGATCCTGGAGTCGTAAATGACGAACGCGAACATTCCGCGGAGCATCGAGGCGGTTTTTGTACCGTATTTTTCGTAAACCCGGAGTATCGTCTCCGTATCGGATTTTGTCCGGAACCCGATTCCTTCCCGGGAGAGCGCTTCGCGAAGTTCGAGATAGTTATATATTTCGCCGTTGAAAACTATAACGTATCTTCCGTCATCAGAGACGATCGGCTGATCTCCGCCTTCGAGGTCGATAATGGACAGCCGCCTGAAACCCAGCGCGCACAGCCCGTCGTCAAAAGACCCGTCGCTGTCCGGGCCGCGATGGACTATCGTTTCTTTCATTTTATCGAGGATGTCGGCACGGTCAAAACCGTCGCCGCCGCAAAAGCCGACAAATCCGCACATATAGGTTCTCCGAATTGATTAAAAGATTATATCACTTTCCCGGCGAGCGATCGGTGTCTTCCGACAACCTGTAGGTTATCAGCTCACTGGAAAGTCCCGAGGTTATCGAGACGGTTATTCCTTCACACATCATTTGATATCCCGTAAGTTCGACGGTTTGACGCGAATTGTCGAATGTGACCAGATATTTTTTCCCGGCCGACGCGCCCTTCGGCCGGATGATTATCGGCCCGTCCGCTCTGCGCGGCATGCTGAACACGCAGATGACCCCGCGTTCGCCGCCGGGAAGCGATTCTTCTATCGCGCACACGCCGTTTTTAAGTATTTCGTTTGAATCGAAATTGTGATGATAAATAAGGCAGTCACTCAGCATCGGGCGTATGAAGCTTTTATACAGGTCGGTGGAGTGCTTTACGAAAGCGAAAACGTCGCTGTTCATTCTGAAATCGCTCTGAGCAAAACAGTTGAGCGACATGTGAGAAAGCATCGCGTTCCTCATGTGAAAGTCCAGAGAGCCCGCCGTATGGCAGTTCATGCCGGCAACGAGCCTGTCTACTCTTTCGGGAGGCAGCAGCATCGTCATGCCGTTTGTTATCAGGAGGGAACGCGGCGGGATCTGGTTGTCTGATACCCATGTGTGGTCAAAAAATCTCAGCATGCCGAGATCGCACCTTCCGCCACCTCCGGCGCAGTTTTCGAAAACGACGTCGGGAAAACGTTTTTTCAGACGGCCGTAGAGCCTGTAAAAACCCTCCACCTGTCTGATCGCCATACATTCCCTTATTCCGGTGTCGCAGTTGACGTGGAAATACTCACTTGTGTCAACATTGTAATCAAGTCTGAAGAGATCGAGGTGATAGTCGGTAATGACCCTCGATATTTCGGACTCGCACCAGTTGACGACCTCTTTTTTCGTCAGATCAAGATATCCGTCGGATTGTTCTCCGTCGTAGTGAACGGTGAACCAGTCGCGGTGCTTTTCATAGAGGGCGGTGCCGGCGCCGATTCGCTCGGGTTCCATCCACAGCCCGAATTTCAGTCCCTTTGATTTTGCATACTCCGAGATTTCCGCAAGTCCGTTTTGGTATCTCTCGGTTGAGTAGTTCCAGTCTCCGGCCTTCTGCCACCAGAGCTCAAGCACAGATCCGTCGGACGGCGAAACGTACCAGCCGGCGTCGATGAAAAAAGCCTCTGCTCCCGCCTCCGCCATCTGATCGATTGCTCCCTTGATATTTTCAACACTGAGTTCGTTCTCGGGTCCTATCCCGGAACAGATGACACATCCTTCACGGTTTGCCTCAGGCAGGCAGAGTACGGATTTCCTCGTATGCGCGTGCATTGCGTTTATCGCGGCGTCGGCGTCGCCGTGGATCATCCCGATATGCAATGACGGCGACGTAAGGGTTTCGCCCGGACGGAGAACGTAAAGGGGCCTGAACGAATCGATTTCGGCCGAGAAACCAAGGTACGTCATGCCGTCCATATAATGAGCCCTGTAATCGAAATTGAAGCGATATCCTCCGGAATATGCGAGCTGAGCCGCCAGCACATTGCCGCTCAGGTTGTTTCTGAGCATGAACATCGGAGCCCTGTATCTGTGTCGCGTATAACGGCCGCAGAACGATGTTACGTCGGTACGAAGCGGATGCCAGAGAAAATCCCCCTCAAATCCGTGAAATTCGCAGTCGAAATACCCGAGGTCATATATGCCGTCGATCTCGGGCTTGACGCTGTATCTCCAGAGATCGAGCGTTTCGACGGCACCGCTCATCGGAGCAAGCTTGCTGACCGATACGGGTTTGTCCGTTTCATTCGTGATTTCGATATACCTTTCAAAAAAAGCCGTGCCGTCGAGTATTGTGTTTACTTTTACTGTAATCCCGTACCTTCTGTTTTCCAGACAAAGCACTGCGTGTTTTTTTTCATCGGAGTCCGAGACGTCAAATCTGACGAACTCCAATTCGCGCGTGCATGAGCAGCCGTTTATGTCCAGCAAAAATGCCTCGGGATCGGCCATCACGGTATGAGACATACGGGTGGGGCACAGGCCGAGCACGTTAAGTGGATATCCTGCGGTATTCCAGCCTGACACGGTCAGCATACCGTGTGAAAAGCATTCCTCGTAAACCGTCAGGCCTGTTCTGAAACAGAATACCGGCTCGTCGCCGGGGATGTAGTGTACGTCCGTAAAATCGATCTCAGATTTTCTCATTCCAACCTCACGCGGTCTTTCTTTACGTTCCATATTATACTTTTACTGACGGAAAAAGTCAATACTAAGCGCCTTGACAAAAAATGTAAAGTCGGATATAATAACGACAGGAGGACGCGAATAATGATTCATCTGAAAGATATCAATATAGTCATTCCCTGTGTTAAGCCGAGACGGTTTTTACATCTGAGCGACCCGCACATCGCATATTATTATCCGGGCGACGACCCCGAATACGTGAAGTACGCAAAGTATTATTCAAGCGCGTGGGGAACGGAAGATAAATCATCAAACGAGAACTTCGAGGACTTTCTTTCGCTGGCAGTATCGGAAAAGCCGGACGCCGTGACGATCGCCGGAGATCTTCAGGACGCCTGCTCGGTCAGCAACGTAAAATATCTGGTCGAAAAACTCAGTGATTTTCCCGTGGAATACTTATACGTTTACGGCAATCACGAACCGGAGGCTCACGATCCGGCATGGCTTGACGACGATCTGAAAAAACGGGCGGAGACCGCGCGTCTCGTAGGAAAACACCCTGAGTTCTTCGTTAAGGATTACGGCGATCTTCTCATTATCGGGATCGACGACTCCGATCGGACTGTTTCGCCGGAGCAGCTTGAAATGCTCAAAAAGGAGCTCTCTCGGTGCGTTCCTGCGCTTGTCCTCATTCACGTGCCGCTTCCGATCCCGTCTTTTGAAGAAGAGGTGAAAAGGAAAAACGAGGACTTCAACTACTATCTCTTCGGACATGAAAAGCCCTCGGCGCTTACGAGAGAGTTTTACGAACTTCTGACGTCCGGGAATTCTCCGGTATACGGAATTCTTTCAGGACACGTTCATTTCGTCAGCGAGACGGAGTACCCCCCCGGAAGAAAACAGATAACTTCCGCTCCGGGACGGGGCTGGAGAGTAACGATTAACGGCTGACGCCGACAGGAGGTTCTTATGCTTTTATACGTAATCAGACACGGAGACCCGACGTACTGGCCCGACGCGCTGACGCCGAAGGGCGTGAGACAGTCGGAGGCTCTGGCGCGCCGTTTTGCCGTGACGGGACTGGACGTCGTGTATTCGTCGCCGCTCGGCAGGGCAAAAATGACTGCTCAGCCGACGTGCGAGCTGCTCGGCCTCGAAATGAACATAGAGGACTGGATGAGCGAAGACGCTGCGTGGGAGCAGATGGCATTTGAGGTGTCGCCTGGCGCTTTCATGTGGCCGTTCCAGTACAAGACCGACACCTATAAAACAGAAGAGAATCTCGCGCTCGGCGACAAATGGTATACGGTCTGGCCTTTCAATCAGTCGCACTGCAAAGAGGGCTACGAAAGAATATCACGCGAATCAGACGCTTTTCTCGCAAAGCTCGGATATGAGAGGGAAGGGCTCCGCTATCACGTGACAAAGCCGAACGATATGAAAGTCGCGGCGTTCTGCCACCAGGGATTCGGAACGACCTGGCTGTCGCATATGCTCGGGATCCCGCCGCTCCTTTTCTGGTCGACCTTTGATCTCAATCACTCATCGGTCACGGTGATCCGCTTTGAAAACTGCTCGGACGGATACTGCGCCCCTATGTGTATTGCGCTCTCCGACACGTCGCATCTCTATGCCGACCGCCTTCCCCTGAAATTCAATAACGAGTTCGATTATTGAAAACAGAACAAAAAATAAAAAAGGCGCCTTTTGGCGCCTTTTCCGATTGTGGTGGGGGCAACAGGAATCATAACCACGCGGCGGGCGTTTGTTTCTGCTGCGCGACAGTTCGGCGTTACCCGCCGCATTCGCCCTTCGGGCGAGCAGGTTCGGTTGTTTCGTTTCTGTCATAAACAAAAGGACGCCGAACGGCGTCCTTTTGTTTATGGTGGGGGCAACAGGAATCGAACCTGTGACCTCATGCACGTCAAGCATGCACTCTAACCAGCTGAGCTATGCCTCCGCGGACGGGCAATATTATACCACGTCCGCATCGGAAATGCAAGAGGCAATAAAATGTTTTTTTCAAAATCTCCGATTTTAACAGTATGTTAACCAAACCGGCGGCGGGGAGATGTATAATTTACGTGATCAAGGAAACAGGGAACTTAAAATGAAAAGAACGATTATATGCCTTTTGCTTGCCGCGCTTACCGTCTTATTGTGCTGCTGCGGAGGAAAAAACGATAACACCGCAGAAGACACGACCGTCTCTGAGACAAAACCGACTGATTCCGGCGTTTTTACCGAGCCGCCGGTCTCCGAAACCGAAGAAACGCCGGCTCCTGCCGACTATGTTCCGACGGTCACCGGATTTGAACTGCCCGATTCTTCGGAGATGATGTCTGTCGATTTTGCCCTCAGACTTCTCTCGCTCTGCACGGGTCACGTGGCCGATCTGACCGCCGAGCTTTTTGAAAAGGCCGGATTTGAGGTCAGACTGCAGAAATACTATGACAAACCCGCGACCGACGTTTCACATACTGCGGCGTACACCGCAGGAGTCGGATTTGCCGAATGGCACGGGACGGTCAGGCCCGTTGTCCTCATCGCCGTACGCGGGACCGTCGCCGGTGAGTGGTACTCCAATTTTGACGTAATACCTTCCCGCAATCCGGCGGCGGTTTATTCCGAAAACTTTCTTTCCGCCGCAGAGGACATTCTTCTCGGCACGCAGAAAACCTTGTCGGAATTCGCCAATCCGGTGATCGTCGTCTGCGGACACAGCCGCGGCGCGGCCTGCGCAAATCTTCTCGGCGTCATGCTCGACCGCGTATATCCTGTATCCGACGTTTTCGTTTATACGTTCGCGACGCCGGCGACGGTACGGAAAAGCTCTGACGCGGGAGAAAATCCGAATATATTCAACTTTATCAACCCTGAAGATTTCGTCACATATCTCCCGCTTTCCGCGTGGGGATTTTCAAGGGCGGGCAACGACGTTACGCTTGAAGGAGATGAAAACGCCGTGACGGCTCTTTCGGCGTCCGTGGCGGCTCTTTCCTCGGTTTCCCCCGACGTCAGGTCATATTACGGGGACAGGCATTCGCTCACCTCGGCAGGCCTTTCGGATAAAGGGATGACGACCTTTGAGCTGATGAGCGCCCTCGTCGCCGGCAACCTCGCCGGGGGCGGCGGAGGAGCGCCCGGTGCCGCCGCGTTCATCTCTCCGGAGTCCGATCTTTTTACCGTCACTTCAGCTCTTGCGGCGATATCCGGAAGCGGATTTGCGGGTCATATGCCCGACGTTTACGCCGGGAAAATTGCACGTCTCGCCGGAGAGCAATAAAAAAATAAAAAAGCAGTTGCATTTTTCCGGCGTTTGTGATATAATTCCGCGGTATGGGTTAAAGAACGCTTTTGCGCCGCCGCGGCGCGGCGTCAATTCAGGAAAGGTTTGGTAGTACAATGGCAAAGTGCGATATCTGCGGAAAGGCAGTTACATTCGGTCATAACGTTTCCCACTCTGAGAGAAAGACCAACAGAGCGTGGAAGCCCAATGTAAGAAAAGTCAGGGCAATCGTCAACGGCTCTCCCAGGACCATTCACGTATGCACGAGCTGCATGCGCTCGGGTAAGGTTTCAAGGGCGGTCTGACATCAGCCGGCAACCCCGGTATGTATAGGATTTTTATTGACAATCGCGTATCTGACGGCGTGGCGAGGGCTTTAGAGGTCCGTCACGCCGTTGTGATACGCTTGCCTTCTTTTTGGAGATTTCCGGCGCCTGTTTCATCACACGCCGACATGCTCCTTTTCCCGCTTCCGGACGGGAAAATACTCACGTTCAGGGAATATTTCGAGAACAACGCCGGGCTTTTTTCAGGACTTGAAGACAGGATGGTGCTTACCGACGAATCCCCGGGGGATTCGTATCCCCGCGACGTTGTGCTCGACGCTCTTGGTATCGGAGATACGCTTTACGGTCACTCAGAAGCGACGTCTGCCGTTCTGAGAAGCATTTACCGGCGTTTTGTGCCGGTCAGGCAGGGCTACGTCAGATGCTCGGTCGCAGCGCCGTCGGACGGCGCGGCGGTCACGTCCGACAGAGGCCTCGCTGCCGTGCTTTCGGAGAACGGAGTCGACGTCCTTGAAATCACACCCGGCCATATCCGTCTTCCGGGTTACGATACCGGTTTTATCGGCGGCGCCGGGACCCGTCTGCCGGACGGGAGGTTTCTTTTTTTCGGGGATCTCTCGTTTCACCCCGACGGGAAAGCGATAGCCGCCTTTGTAAATAATCACTGCCCGGGCGTCGCCGACGTTCCGGGAGAACAGCTTTCGGATCTCGGCGGCGCTCTTATCATAAATTGCGGAGGAACCCGTGAAGGAACATATTGAAGCGATCAACAGAATAATGCCGACGGCGAAAAAGATACATTTTATCGGCGCCGGGGGCATTTCGGTGTCGAGTCTCGCGGCTCTTACGAAAAAAGCCGGATACGAAGTTACAGGTTCTGACAGAACCCCGTCCGCGCTGACGTCAAGACTGGAATCCGATGGCATTCCGATCGTTTACGGACATTTTCCCGAAAGCGTACACGGTGCCGACCTCGTGATTTATACGGCCGCCGTACGCGGAGGAAATCCGGAACTTGAAGAAGCCGTGCGGCTCGGTATCCCGTGCTTTACGAGAGCCGAATACCTCGGATGGCTCATGAGCGGCTATAAGTACAGGATAGGCGTCGCCGGATGTCACGGGAAAAGCACCGTTACGGCGATGATATCCGAGATCATGATTGCATCCGGACTCGAACCGACCGTCGTCTGCGGCGCGGAAGTCCGTGAGCTCGGCGGCATGGCGTACAGATCCGGGAAGGGCGAGGGCTTCGTTTTCGAGGCGTGCGAGTACTGCGACTCCTTTCTGTCTTTCCTTCCGACGGTTTCCGTCATTACGAACGTTGAGTTCGATCATCCGGATTACTTCAAGGATATGAGTATGCTCCGTAATTCGTACGCAGAATACGCGTCGATAGGAAATACCGTCGTTTACAACGCCGACGACCCCGAGTCTCTCAGGGTAATAAGCTCTGTCCCCGACAGGGTAAGGAAAATCTCGTTCGGACTCGGAAATGCTGATTATTCAGCCGCCGGAATACGGACGGAGGGCGCGAGCTCTTCATTTACGCTTCTCCGCCGCGGCGAGCCGGTTGCGGAAGTCCGCCTGTCGATCCCCGGATTGTACAACGTGTATAACGCGGTCGCCGCGTCTGCTGCCGCTCTCGAGAGCGGAGCTTCGCCGGAAGCTGTCACGGCGGCCATGAAGGACTTCAGGGGCGTTGTGAGACGTTTCGAATATCTCGGCACCACAAAAAGAGGGGCCGTCGTTTACGACGACTACGCCCATCATCCGACAGAGCTCAGGTCGGTGATCGGCGCGGCAAAAAAGCTCGGGAAACGGCTCGTATGCATGTTCCAGCCGCATACCTATTCAAGGACGGCGAGTCTATTTGACGATTTTGTCGGAGCGCTCTCCGGCGCCGACGTCGCATTGCTCGTCGATATATACGCGGCTCGCGAAAGCAACGAATGGGGAGTCAGTTCGGAACAGCTTGCCGGCGCCGTACCGGGTGGAAAATACGTCGGGAGCGTAGCTTCCTCGGCGAGATACGCTGCCGAAAACTACGGGGAGGGAGATCTCATCCTTATCCTCGGCGCCGGTGATATAATAGCCGCCGGGAAAATGATTTTTGATTATTGAGTACTGTTTAGGAGTTTATCAGATGGCAGACATTCTTTTGAAAAGTGACAGAAGGACAAAATACTGCGGAGAGTTCAGGGAATCCGACGTAGGAAGGACGGTCAGCGCCTGCGGCTGGGTCCAGAGAATGAGGAACCTCGGATCGCTTATTTTTATAGATCTCCGCGACCGCACCGGAATCGTTCAGCTCGCTTTTGACGACGCGACGGACAGAGAAACGTTTGAAAAGGCGTTATCCGTCCGCTCCGAATACGTTATTTTTGCCCGCGGTATCGTCAGAATACGTTCATCTGTCAACGAAACAATACCGACGGGAAGGATCGAGATCGCCGTCGACGAGCTTAAAATAATAAGCGCGGCGAAGACAACGCCGTTCGAGATCGTTGACGGGGGAGGAGTGAGGGACGACCTTACTCTGAAATACCGCTATCTCGACCTGCGTCGTCCGACCCTGACCGGAAATATTCTCATGCGGCATGAAATCGCGAGAGCGGCGCGGGAATACTATTACGATCACGGGTTTGTCGAGATTGAAACCCCGATGATGATAAAATCGACTCCGGAGGGCGCGAGGGACTACCTTGTTCCTTCGCGTATCCATAAGGGCAGTTTCTACGCTCTGCCGCAGTCGCCGCAGATATACAAGCAGCTTCTTATGGTCGCGGGATTCGACAGATATATCCAGCTCGCAAGATGCTTCAGGGACGAGGATCTGAGGGCGGACCGTCAGCCCGAGTTTACCCAGATAGACCTTGAGATGTCGTTCGTCGATCAGGACGACGTCATGGAGATGAACGAGGGATTTATCGCATATCTCTTCAAAAAGGTCCTCGGCGTTGATATCCCGCTCCCTCTGCCCAAGCTCACATACGCCGACGCCATGTCAAAATACGGTTCCGACAAGCCTGACACGCGTTTCGGGATGGAAATAACCGACGTCTCGGATCTCGTCGCGGATTGCGGCTTCGGAGTCTTTTCCGGCGCTGTTGCAGGCGGGGGAAGCGTTCGCGCCATAGTCGCGAAGGACGCCGCTCACGTTCTCACCCGTAAAGAAATAGATAAACTGACCGAGCACGCCCGCGGGATAGGCGCAAAAGGCCTCGCTTTCATTCGCATGACCGACGACGGCATGAACTGTTCTTTCTCAAAGTTTATGACAGAGGATCAGCTTGACGCGGTTTGCGAACGGATCGGCTGCCGGAAAGGGGACGTTGCTCTGTTCGTCGCTGACAAAGACAAGGTCGTCCTTCCTACGCTCGGCGCGCTCAGACTTATCGTTGCCAGAAAACTTGATATAATTCCCGAAAAATGGAACTTCCTGTGGATCACCGAGTTCCCGTTCTTCGAATGGAACGAGGATACGCAGAACTGGGACGCTATGCATCACCCGTTCACGATGCCGCTTGACGAGGATATTCCGAAGCTCGATACCGACAAAGGATCGGTGCGCGCAAAGGCGTACGATCTCGTACTGAACGGCATAGAGCTCTCGTCCGGCTCGATTAGAATAACCGATCCCGCACTCCAGCAGAGAATGTTCGAGCTGCTCGGTCTTACCGACGAGGAGATAGCGGCAAAGTTCGGGTTCCTCGTTGACGCCTACAACTACGGATGTCCTCCGCACGGCGGCGCGGGAATAGGTCTCGACCGCCTCGCGATGCTCATGTGCGGCGCGCCGAGCCTGCGCGACGTTGTAGCTTTCCCGAAGGTCCAGAACGCAAGCGAACTCATGTCCGGCGCTCCCGCCCCGACAGACAAGAAAGCCCTTGACGACCTCGGCATAGCCGTAATATCAGACTGATGCCCCGGATCGATTTTCCTTACGGAAAAGAAAAACTTGGCCTTGACATACCCGAAGCGAGATTATCGGGCGTTCTGACGTCGAAGCTTGAAAGCTTCGTCCCCGACGGGACCCCGGAGGAACTCGTCGCCGCCGCGATGGAAAATCCGGTCGGATCGCCACGCCTGTCTGAGCTCGCTAAAGGTAAAAGCAAGATCGTTATAATCGCGAGCGATCATACCCGGCCGGTGCCGAGCAGAATTATTATCCCGCCGATGCTCCGGGAAATCAGGGAAGGGAATCCTTCCGCCGATATCACGATTCTGATCGCCACGGGATGCCACAGAGGAACGACGGCCGGCGAACTTGAGGCAAAGTTCGGCCGGGACGTCTTCGGCAAAGAAAAAATCGTCGTCCACGACTGTGACGATAAAAAGAACCTCGTCTGTCTCGGGAAACTCCCGTCGGGCGGCGACCTCGTTATAAACCGCCTCGCTGCCGAGGCCGATCTTCTGGTCTCTGAGGGATTT
>JAFTDQ010000081.1 GCA_017454075.1 Clostridia bacterium | reverse complement strand
TTTTCAAGATCATATCAGAATCTTCAGTTGCCGCCGGTGTCAGAAGAATTGAGGCGACGACCGGGCTCGGAGTTCTGAGACTCATCGCAGAAAACGAGGCGCTTATCTCCGATACGTCGAAGGAACTGAAAGCTTCTGTCATATCTGAGCTTCCGAGACGCGCGTCTGCTCTCCAGGCCGAGCTCAGAAACGCCAAAAAGGAAATTGAGACCCTTAACGGACGTCTCGCCGCTTCCAGGACCGAATCCATCAGAAACGGCGCCAGGGACGTCGGCGGACTCAGGGTAATTGCCGTGGAACTTAAGGACGGTACCCCCGATATGCCGAGATCGATCTGCGATGAGTTCAAAGCGTCGGATCCTCTTTCAGTAACGGTTATCGCGACGGTGAGCGGAGATAAGCTGACCTTTGCCGCATCATGCGGTAAGGACGCGGTCGCCCGCGGAGCGCACGCCGGAAACATACTCAAGCGGCTGTCCTCAGTCGTTGGAGGCGGAGGAGGGGGAAGACCGGATTCTGCCTCTTCCGGAGGGAAAAACCCGGATAAACTCAACGAAGCGCTCGGTATTATTCCGGATATAGTTCAGGAAATGATTAAATAATTTGGTAAATTGCATGGAACATCTGCTGCATGAATATACGGATATCCTTCGGCTGCGCGGCCTCCTGATCTCGCAGTCCGATGTTCCGTGCGATAAACCCGTTGCGGGGCTGACTTTTGACAGCCGGGAAGCCGGAAAAGATACGCTTTTCATATGCAAAGGGAAAAACTTTGACTGCAGGTATCTCTCTGACGCCGCCCGGCAGGGCGCCGTCGCTTACGTTTCGGAACGTAAGTATGACGCCGTTGACATTCCTTTCATGCTTGTCAGCAATATACGCAAAGCCATGCCGGTACTTGCTTCGCTTTATTTCGACGACGCTCCCTCCAGACTGATTAAAATCGGTATTACGGGAACGAAAGGCAAGACTACGACCGCTTACTTTATCAGAAGCGTTCTTGATTCATACCTCAAAAACGGGACGGCGGTCATATCTTCTGTCCGGACATTCGACGGAGTAGTATCCGAAGAATCCCATATAACAACCCCCGAAGCCGTAGAATTTTACAGACACTGTTCAAACGCCGTTTCATCGGGGATTACACATCTGGTGTCGGAGGTTTCGAGTCAGGCGCTGAAATATGACAGGGTCGACGGGATAATATTTGACGTCGGAGTATTTCATAATTTCGGAAAGGATCATATCAGCCCCGGGGAACACGACAGCGAGGAAGATTATTTTCGTTCTAAACTCAGACTGTTTTCACAATGCAAAACGGCCCTTATCAATACCGGTTCTGACAGATATGACGAAATAATGAGATGCGCATGTGAAAGCGGATGCAGGGTAGTCAGGTACGGAACAGATAAAGACGCCGATTACAGAATGTCGGATTTCAGATCGGATGACGACAGACTCGGCGGCTCGTTTACGGTGTCAGATCCCGACGGGAACTCCGAAAGAGTCCGCTTTTCGATTCCGGGCACCTTTAACGCGGAAAACGCGCTCTGCGCCTATTCGGTGTGCAGAGAACTCGGAATACCCCGGGACGATATCGTAAAGGGTATAGCCTCCGCCCGCGTCCCCGGGAGGATGGAGGTCTTTGACAGCCGTGACGGGAAGGTGCGCGCGATTGTCGATTACGCTCACAATGAAATGAGCTTCCGTTCGCTCTACGAGTCGATCGAGAGCGATTTTCCGGGATCTCCCATTATCACGGTATTCGGTTGTCCTGGAGGCAAAGCATATCAGCGGCGCGAGGATCTCGGTAAATGCTCCGGGGCTCATTCGGCGCTGACCGTGCTTACCGAGGAAGATCCCGCCTTTGAATCCGTGTGCGGGATATGCGGCGAAATTGCCGCACACGTCGAGCGGGAAGGCGGGAAGTATTTGATCGTCCCCGACAGAGATGAGGCCATAAAAAGGGCGTTTTGCGAAGCGGGCAAACTCCCCGGAAAGGTCGTCGTCGCAATCACCGGAAAGGGCGACGAGGAGTTTATGAAACGCGGCGGAGGCGTCGAGCACGTTAAGTCAGACGTTTCAATTGTCAGGGATTTTCTAGGTGTCTGAGTCTGAAATGGATATTAAGGATTTAAGAAAAGAGATAAACGAAATAGACCGTGAAATTGCCGGTCTTTTCGAAAGGCGCATGAAAGTTTCTGCCGGGATCGCCGGATATAAGAGAGAAAACGGTCTTCCCGTTTTTGATCCCGAAAGGGAAAATGAGGTTATTCTCTTTAATTCCGGGTACATTTCCGACGAAAATATAAGATCATTTTACGTTCCGTTTCAGCGCAGCGTGATGGACGTTTCAAAACAGTATCAGGCGAGTCTGATCGACGGGTACCGTATCGCTTATCCGGGCACGGTCGGCGCCTTTTCCCATATTGCCGCAAAAAAGATTTTCGGATCGGGGATCTTTGTCCCTTGTCAGGGGTTTGAGACGGCTTTCCGTTCGGTGGAGAACGGAGAATCTGACGTATGCGTTCTGCCGATTGAAAACAGCTACGCCGGGGAGGTGGCACAGGTCAACGATCTTCTGTTCAGGGGTTCGCTCTATATAAGCGGAGTTTATGATCTTGCAGTCGATCAGTGCCTTTGCGGTATAAAAGGCGCGACCGTCGACGACATTAAGCGAGTGGTCAGCCATTCCCAGGCCCTTTCACAGTGCTCCGATTTTATTTCCGAGCACGGTTACGACGTGATACAGTATGAGAATACCGCGACAGCGGCAGAGCACGTCTCGTCGCTCGGCGATATCGGTACGGCGGCAATCTGTTCGGAAGAATGCGCCGATATTTTTTCTCTTTCTGTTATCTGCAGAAAGATCAACACCGCTGCAAACAATACGACGAGGTTCGTTGTTCTGACTCGCGCAAAGCCGGTTCCCGGAGATAAAAGAACGGGCGACGTCAGGTTTACCCTTATGTTTACGGTTAAAAACGAGACCGGCGCCCTTGCGGAAGTCATCAGCTCGATTGCGGGTCTTGGATATAATATGACGTCGATACACAGCGCTCCGATGAAGGAGCTTCCCTGGAACTATTATTTCAGAATCGAATGCGAAGGCGAGCCGGACTCTTCGGATTACTTAAAAATGATGAGCAATCTTTCCTGTTTCGGAAGCGGTGTACGGCTCATCGGGATCTATTCCGTCAGAAAGCTGAACTGAAATGATTGTCAAACGTTTTGAGACTCCCGAATCGCCAGGATATGACATAATCATAGGTGATCATCTTCTCGGTAAAACGGCGGCTCTTCTCGGTCTCTTTCCGAGATCCAGGGTCCTCGTTGTCACGGAAGAAGGGGTTCCTACGGTTTATCCGGATAAAGTCGAAGAATCGTTTTCAGGGACCGGATGCTCTGTTTTCCGCGTAACTCTTCCGGGAGGCGAGGAACACAAGAACCTGAACAATATCAGTCTGATTCTCGAATCCCTGATTTTGTATTCGTTTAACCGGAACGACGCCGTTATTTCGGTCGGTGGAGGCGTTACCGGCGATACGGCCGGTTTTGCCGCGTCGATATATATGAGGGGGATAGATTTTTACAACGTTCCGACAACCCTTCTTTCACAGGCGGATTCTTCCGTGGGGGGGAAGACCGGCGTTAATTTCGGCGGTATTAAAAATATGATCGGCGCGTTCCATCAGCCGAAGGGCGTGCTTATCGATACCGACACCCTTACAACCCTTCCGGAAAGGCAGTTTTCAAACGGCATGGCGGAGATAATAAAAATGGCCGCTGCTTTTGACGCCCGGCTTTTCGACGACATCGGAACCGTATCGCCTGTCGGTGATATTGTTTCGCGTGCTCTTGATATAAAAATATCCGTCGTTCGGGCGGATGAAAAAGAATCCGGCTTGAGAAGATCTCTGAATTTCGGCCATACGATAGGACACGGAATAGAACTGAATTCGGATCTGTTCCACGGCGAGGCGGTAGGAATCGGCATGCTCGCGATGAGCGAGCACGAAGCGAGACAAAAGATTTCCGAAAAACTGTCCGCGTTCGGTCTTCCTCTTACGGCAAAAATCAGCGCGGATGACGTAATGAACGCAGTAATGCACGACAAAAAGTCCTCCTCCGGAGGGGTCAGATGCATCATCTGCGACAAGATAGGAACGTTCAGGGAAAAACTGCTTTCCGCCGATGAAATTAAAGAAAGACTTCTCTCCGTTTTAAGGTAAAACTTATGAAAAACACATTCGGAAACAATTTCTCCGTGACGATCGCCGGAGAGAGCCACGGTGCCGGGATAACCGTAATAATCGACGGTGCTGAACCCGGGATAGAACTAACAGACGAGGATATCGGAAACGCGCTTTCGCTCCGACGTCCGTCGGGTTCATTTTCCACGGGAAGACGGGAATCCGACGAGTTCACGGTTACGAGCGGAGTTTTCGAAAACAGGACAACCGGAACGCCGATTTCCATATTCATTAAGAATTCGGACGTGAGAAGCGCTGATTATGACAGGGATTTTGTCCGTCCCGGGCACGCCGATCTGACCGCCCGTATCAAATATCGCGGTTTTGAGGATTACCGCGGAGGAGGACATTTTTCGGGTAGGGTCACCGCCGGGATCTGCGCAGCCGGTGCAGTTGCCGGCAAAATACTCGCCGAAAAAGGGATACGCGTCGTTTCACGCATAAAAAGATGTGCGGGTATCGACGATATGAGAATCGACGGCGCGGTTTCAGACGATATATTCGATTCGCTTTCCGGGAAAGCTTTCCCGGTTCTGGATCTCTCCGCCGGGGAAAAGATGAAGGACATGATTAATCTGGCCGCCTCGGCCGGCGATTCCGTCGGCGGGGTTTCCGAGACGTTCGTTTTCGGGCTCCGCGGAGGCATTGGAGAGCCGTTTTTTGACTCCGTTGAAAGCGTGATCTCGCATGCGGTCTTTTCCGTTCCCGGCGTGAAAGGTATCGAATTCGGCGGCGGTTTTGTGCTTTCCGACATGCGGGGAAGCGAGGCAAACGACGCCGTTTATCAGGACGGCGGGAAGATTTGTTACGAATCCAACAATTCCGGCGGGATAAACGGAGGAATAACAAACGGGATGCCGGTCGTTTTTTCTGCGGCGATAAAGCCGACGCCTTCGGTTTCAGTTCCGCAGAAAACCGTGCGTTTTATAAACGGCGTTCCCGAAAACGCCGTTATTTCGGTAAAAGGCCGTCATGATCCGTGTATAGTTCACAGAGCGGTCCATGTGATAACCGCCGTAACTTCCGTCGCTGTACTTGATCTTTATCTGTCTCGCCGGGGATATGAAGAATGAAATACGGACTTATCGGTTATCCTCTCGGTCACAGTTATTCGTGTGAACTTCACGGCTTGCTCGGAAATCCCGAATACTCGCTTAATGAGCTTCTCCCCCGGGAACTTGATTCCTTTTTTGAATCACGCGATTTTTACGGACTTAACGTGACCATTCCTTATAAAAAGGAAGTCGTTAAATATCTTGATAACTTGTCGGATGAAGCTGAACAGATCGGCGCGGTAAATACGGTCGTTAACCGGGACGGTGTTCTGTCCGGTTATAATACCGACGCCTTCGGCCTTGAAAAACTTGTCAGACGCGTTCTTCCGGAAGGACTTCACGGAAAGAATGTACTTATTCTCGGAACAGGAGGGTCCTCCCTGACCGCAAAATACGTCTCGAAGAAGCTCGGTGCGGAAAAGGTTCTCTTTCTTTCGAGAAATCCGACGGGAAACGGCGTGATCGGAGTATCTGATATAAGCGACGTGTGCACGGATATAAATCTTATAATAAACTGCACTCCCGTCGGAATGTATCCCGATGAAACGAACGATCTGCCTTACGGGATAGATCTGTCGGGCTTTTGTAATCTTTCGGGCGTCGTCGATCTGATATATAATCCGCTGCGGACAAATCTGGTCCTGCGCGCTCAGGAGGCGGGCGTCCGCGCAGAAGGCGGACTCTTTATGCTTTGCGCTCAGGCAGCGCGCGCCCACGAGCTGTTTTTCAGTCTTGATCCTGCTCCGCGCGAAGACAGTCTTTACGCTTCGTTTCTTTCATCCAAAAGAAATGTGATTCTTATTGGAATGCCGTCATGCGGAAAATCGTCCGTCGGACGTGAATTATCAAGACTCAGCCGGGCGGATCTGATTGACTGCGACGACGAAATCGAAAAATACACCGGGAAAAGAATCAGACAAATCTTCGAGCAAGACGGCGAACCTGCTTTTCGTGAGATCGAAAAAAAGATCATCTCCGGATTGTGCATAAGCGCTGGGGGGAAGATAATCGCAAGCGGCGGCGGAGCAGTGAAAGATCCCGAAAATATACGGAATTTTAAGAAAAACGGCGTCGTGGTATTCATAGACAGATCGCCGGAAAAGCTCATCGCGACGAAAGACCGCCCGCTCTCAAAAGACATGGACGCTGTCAAACGTTTGTACGAAGAGCGTATAGATCTCTACCGGTCCGCCGCCGACGTGACGGTCGACGGCAACGGAACTGTATCCGATACCGCGCGTAATATCATACGAATCCTTTATCCCGGAGTATGAAATGATCTTTGAACCTTGTTTTTACAGCGGAAAAATCACTCCTCCGCCGTCAAAAAGCTATTCTCACCGAGCGCTCATATGCGCGGCTTCCTGCAAGGGCGAAAAAAGCGTAATACGCAATATACTGCTTTGCGACGATATAGGCGCGACCTCCGACTGCCTAAGAGAACTCGGAGCCGGGATCGAATTCCACGGCTCGACCGCTGAGGTAACCGGGACAGGTCTTATCCCCGTAAAAAATACGGTTTTTAACTGCCGGGAGAGCGGAAGCACACTTCGCTTTATCATGCCGTTTGCAATGCTTTCGGAATATGAATGTTCTTTCCGGGGGGACGGGAGACTTCTCTCGCGTCCTCTTGACGTTTATGAAAGCATATCGGAAGAGCAGGGATTGTTTTTTGAAAGAGAACAAGATGAAATCAGGGTATGCGGTCCCATGTCGACCGGTCTGTATCGCGTCGACGGGTCGGTTTCAAGCCAGTTTATAACAGGACTGATGCTGTCGCTCGGCGTATCCGGGGATTATTCGATTATAGAGATCGTCCCACCCGTCGTCTCTGCTTCTTATATCGGGATAACTGTCGACGTCATGAGAAGGTTCGGCTTCTCCGTGTCCGTAAACGACAACAGGATAATAATCGACGGCTCGGTTATTCCGCGTTCCACCGATATTACGGTTGAAGCAGACTGGTCGGCGGCGGCTCACGTAATGGCGTTCAACATGACGGGCTCGGATATTGAAATCTGCGGTCTGAACGGGGAAAGCTGTCAGGGTGACAGAATTATCCGCGCGATTTTCGGGAGAATGAGACGCTGTCGTCCTACCGTTGATATTTCCGATTGCCCAGATCTTGCCCCGGTGATAATGGCGGTTGCTCCGTTTTATCACGGCGTGACCCTCATTTCGACGGACAGGCTGAACGACAAGGAATCGCGGCGCGGCGAGGCAATGGCAGAGGAGCTTGAAAAGTTCGGAGTAAGCGCAGCTATCGGAAACGACAGGATAGACGTCGAGCCGGCAAGCGAACTTATAAAACCGTCCTTGCCCGTTTCATCTCATAACGATCACAGAATAGCGATGGCCTGCGCCGTGCTGCTGTCTCATACCGGCGGTGAGCTCACAGGCTCCGAATCGGTCTCAAAGAGTTATCCCGGATTTTTTTCCGAGCTTTCACGGCTCAGGATTCTTTCAAAAGATATGTGAAAAGTACAGTCAGGTTTCCGACAGAATGAGGGACATAATCATGAAAAAGAAATTCAAAAGAATTTTTCTGATAGTAGCCGACAGCTTCGGCATAGGAGAGGCGCCGGACGCATCGCTTTTCGGAGACGAAGGGAGCAACACGCTTCGAAGCGTTTCCGGTTCGAAGTGCTTCAGCGCCCCGACGCTCAGTCGTCTCGGGATATTTAACGTGGACGGAGTTAATTTCGGAAATAAAGAAAAATATCCCTCCGGTTTGTACGGGAAGGCAATGGAGCTTTCAAAAGGGAAGGATACCGTTACGGGACACTGGGAGATGTCCGGTATAATATCATCAAAACCAATGCCGACGTATCCCGACGGTTTTCCGTCATCTCTTCTTGACAGAATAACCGAAAAAACGGGCATCGGATGGCTCTGCAACAAAGTATATTCCGGTACCGAGGTCATAAAGGATTACGGGGAAGAGCACATCAGGACCGGCAAAGTGATCGTTTATACGTCAGCCGATTCGGTTTTTCAGGTAGCGGCTCACGAAAGCGTCCTTTCTGTCGAAAAGCTGTATGAATACTGCGAAAAGGCGAGAGAGATTCTCTCGGGCGAACACGCGGTCGGCAGGGTTATTGCCAGACCGTTTACGGGTGATTATCCCTCTTTTGTGAGGGATGCGGCGTTCAGACACGATTTCGCTCTCGCTCCTCCGAAAGACACAATGCTCGACCTGCTTGCGGCGGGCGGGTTCGACACTCCGTGCGTCGGAAAGATATACGATATTTTCGCCGGGCGCGGCGTGACCGAAAAGTTCAAGTCTAAGAATAATGCCGACGGAATGGAGATAACAAGCGGGATTGCAAAGAGTGATTTCACCGGGCTGTGTTTTGTAAACCTTGTGGACTTTGATTCTTCCTACGGACACCGGAACGACGTCGACGGATATGCCTCGGCGATCTCTGAGTTTGACAAATGGCTCGATCGGTTTTTATCCCGTGAGATAAGTGAGGACGATCTTGTCATAGTTACCGCCGATCACGGATGCGATCCGGCGACGGAATCCACGGATCACAGCAGGGAGTTTGTTCCGGTTCTGGCCTACGCAAAAGGAATGCGCCCCGTGAATCTCGGCGTTCTTGACGGCTTTTCGTGTATCGGCAAGACGGTGCTTGACAATTTCGGAGTTGAGAACGATCTGCCGGGCGAAAGTTTTCTGCCTTGTATTGATCGCTATATTCAGTCGGATCTTGTCGCTCAGTCAGATGAAGCCCGTAAAACGGCTTACGCGCCGTATTCCGGATTCAGGGTCGGGGCGGCGCTCCTGACAGACGACGGGAAGGTATATCGGGGATGCAACATTGAGTCGGCGTCTTACAGCCCGACGTGCTGCGCCGAAAGGACAGCGGTTTTCAAAGCTGTAAGCGAAGGAGAAAAAAGTTTCCGCGCCATAGCTATCACAGGGGGGGAGGACTCTCCCGTGCGATGCGCGCCTTGCGGAGTATGCAGACAGGTTTTGTCTGAACACTGCGGCGGACAGCTCGACGTTATATGGTTTGACGGAGAAAAATACGTGACGAGCAAGCTAGGCGAGCTTTTGCCAGAGGCGTTTGTTCTCTGACCGATATTTCAAACGCAAGAAATCCCTGCGCGAGAGTTACGACTCGCGCAGGGATTTTTTCTTATCGAAATAATTACGGGGTAATATCGTCAAGCCAATTCCCGCCAGGAAGCTCGGATTCAAGCGCTTCGCGGGCTGTTTTCTGCCCTTCAACGGCGGCTTCGAGACACTTTCGGTACATGACGTTACCGTCACGTACCATTCTGAAAAGGTATCCCTCTGCTCTTTGATAACAGTTAAGAGCGTCGGAGGCGCTGATTTCCGTTCCGATCCCGTACATGAAAGCGTCGCCAAGTCTCAGAAATACCGGTCCGGCGGTGTCTGGAGCGCGTTCATCGTCCATAAGTTCAAGGCAGTGAAGATAAATTCTGAACGATTCTTCCTCATCTTTTTTTACGAAAAAGCCGTTTTTGTACATATCCCCTATCTTATAGAGCGAGATTATATGTCCGTCAAACGCGCCGGGTGCAAAGCAGAAAAAAGCCTTTTCGTAATCTGCGGGAATATCTCTTCCGTAATAGTAGCAGTATCCGAGGTTTTCGAGTCCCTGACGGCTTCCGTTTTCGACAGCCATCTGATAATATCTGACGGCGGCTGAAAAATCCTGACCGAAACCGCGGGTCCCTTCGTAGTAAAGCGCTCCGAGATCGTTCATCGCGTCGGGATTGCCGACGGAGATTTCGTATTCAAGAAGTTCGGAAACGAGATTCCTGACTTTGTCGGTGAAGGGAAGCGGTCTGTCCGCGTCCGTGAGTTCCACGGATCTCTGATAAGCCGAAAACTCTCCGGCTTCGGAATCTCCGAAACGGCAGAGTATATCTGAGGTTTCGGGGTATTTCAGTTTATCGAGAGCTTCGTACGCCTCTCCGGCAAGTCCGGTTAATCTTGAATAATCGTCCTTCTTCATGTTCAGATCGGATTTCCGTCCCTGTCAAACAGAGGAAGCTCTTCAAGATATATGAGATCGTCTCTGGTCCGGGCGTCTCCTTCGGCAAGGATCGCCATTTTTCCGCAGACGATACCGCCGGCTTCGCCAACAAGTTTTTCAACCGCTTTAAGCGATTCTCCGGTCGAAACGACGTCGTCGACGATAAGAATGCGTTTCCCCTTCATACGCTCGGCGTCTGCGCCGTCAAGATAAAGGTTCTGTTCTGCATCCGTCGTGATTGAACGTACGTCAACCTTGAAAACGCTGGTCATGTAAAGCTTCGGATGTTTTCTTGCCACAAAATAGTAGTCGTCTCCGTGCTGTCTTGCCATTTCATGGGCGAGCGGTATGCCCTTTGCCTCGGCTGTTATTACGTAATCGTATTCGGGAGCCGCTTCAAGCAGTTTTTCGGCGCACGCAACGGTGAGCTCTGCGTCACCGAATATTACGAAAGCGGCGATCTTGAGATCATCGGTAAGTTTGCAGAGCGGAAGACTCCTGTCGAGTCCCGCTATTTTCATTTTATAATCCATTTTACACCTCTGTCATTGAATTTCAGAGTATATTATATCTTTTCAGCGGAAATTGTCAAGCCCGAGAATACAGGAATTTGATATGACAACTTGAAAAACGCGGGACCGGATGCTATAATATGGGAAGAAGAAACGGAGGCGAAAATGTCTGTCGCAATGCTTAATATGAAAAAAGTTGTCTGCTTAATAACAGCAGCAGCATCAATTCTGTGTTTCTCATCCTGCGGTATTATCACGATAACCCCGATCGACCGCCCGGGAGACGTCCGGACGGAGGAGTTGACCGACGCGGCAACTGAAGAAAAGCCGCGCTTTACGCTTGTTCTTTCCGATGAGGCGGATTATGCCGACGAATATGACAGACGCGCGTCCGTGATAATAGACGCACATATTAAAAAAGCCGTGGTCCTTCTGAATTCCATGTCGGAACGTCCGCATTTCAGACTTAAAAAGTTGAGCGAGACCGAACAGAAAATCCCGGAGCGCGATAAACTCAGGTATGATCTGTCAAAGACAGTTTATGACGACGTTCTCTCAGCCGCGCTCGGTTTCGGGAGATGGACGATCAGGGAAACCGACTATCCGTCGGTTTCGGATATGTTCAATATAGTCGTAAGCGCGACGGACGCTCTGAGGATAGACAGACCGGAGATCTTTCTTTACTGTGACGTTAAAAGTTACTGGGAGAACGGCGGTTTCGTTTACACGCTCGCCTATTATTTCCCGAACGAATGGCTTACTCATACAAGCGACGACATAGATGGGATCAGGGACAGGGTGCTTCTTTATAACGCCGTTGTCGAAAGAATTATCAGATACGCGCCCCCGGAAGCCGATGATTTCTACAGATGCTGCTACTATATTTTTCTTATATCGTCCGTTTGTTCGTATGAGACGGCTCAGCTTACCGTGTTCGATCAATATCAGGCGTACAACGTCTTTATCAACGGTTCCGCAGTATGCCACGGTTACGCCGACGCGCTGGTCGAGCTCTGTACCCGATCCGGTATTTTCTGCGATTACGTCTCGGGGGAAGCCCCGTCGGAGGGCCCGCACGCCTGGAACAGACTATTGTCAGACGAAGGAGAACTGTACGTCGACGTCACGTGGTATGACAGGGATTCGATCACAGATAATTTCAGACAGGGAAAAACGTCGTATCTGTTTATGACAAAGGAAGAGATGCTCGACGAAGGATACGTTCCGAAATGAAGAGGCGATCAGATGGGTTGTTTGTTTGAAGGTTTTCTTGAACTGATTATGGAACTTTTGTTCGAGTCATTTATCGGGTTTGCAGCTTCCTTTATCTGTGATCTGATACTCAGGATTTTTCCGTCTGCATCGAAGCATGAAAAGGGGACAAGGATCGTCAGTATCGTATTGTCCGTAGTTCTTTTTCTCGTTTATGTAATCGGTTTTTTTCTAATGTTTGAGAAGGATACAGCGTGTAAAATTGCGGGCGGCGTGATGTTCGGCGTCCCTTTCGTCGTTTACATCATCGGGTTCGTTGTTCATATTATAAAAAAACGCAGGAATAAACAAAAATGATTCAGGATCTTCATTCGCACACTTATTATTCCATGGACGCGACGGGCTCTCCCGAGGAGCTTGTCGAGGCGGCCGTTTCGGGCGGAATCGACGTTATAGGAATCACCGACCACAATTACTGGATCGGTTACGGAAGACCTGATTTTCTGACTATGCCGGATGCCGGCGCATATAACTCTTCTTACGGAAGAAATCTGAGAAGGTACTTTGATCATATCGGTCTTGTCCGTGAAAAGTATGCCGGGAAAATCGACGTCAGGCGCGGTATCGAGATATGTACTCACAGAGAGGGAAGCTGGCCGCTCCTCCTCCCTGAGAACGAGGACATCTCTTTCTTTGATTTCTGCCTGATAGAAAATCTTGACAATGAAACGTCGATAACGGGAGGAGACGTATTCTCTTATGCAAAAAGGTGCGGGACGGAGTTTGTCGGGATAGCTCACACCGATTTGTTCCGTTTTATTGATAAAACGGGATATGATCCGCTGGATTATTTCAGCGAAATGGCAAAGAACAATATTTTCTGGGAACTGAACGTCAATTATGACAGGACGCACGGGTTTCACGTTCACGATTACGTTGACGATTTTTTCTCCGATTACGGAAAACAGGAGACGGTAAGGCGTTCCGGCGTGCTTGTCTCAATTGGCTTTGATAATCACGTTGTAGGTGATTACAGACCCGACAGGGTAAGGGAGTTCAACGAAAAGATCGACCGGCTGGGTATAAAAAAGCCGTTTGAATAAATTACGTAATTACTCCGAACCGAACGGATAAATCAGCCGATACCATAATTCAGGAACTTCGCAACGTCGATTCAAAAGCAAAATCCGGCCGTTCAGACAGGCCGGATTTGTTTTTTTCATTGTATAACTGTTCTCTTAAATCTCGCTGAGCTTGTTTGCTTTCTCAGTCAGTTTTTCGGCTGTCGCGTTGATCTTTACCGAGGCTTCGGCGATTATTTCGGTACAGTCGGAAAGATACTCGCGCGAGATAAGAGCGATGTTTTTCCCGAACTCTTCGGTGGCTCTCTTTTTTTCGAGCGATACTTCGTATTCTATTGACGACGCTTTCAGATTGGCTTCCGAAATGATCCTCGATGCCTCCGCTTTTGCGTCCTGAACTATCTTTTCGGCGTTTTCGTTGGCGAGAAGCAGAATGTTCCCGAGGCGCTCGCCGGTGACGGCGTTTTCTGAGACGTCGTTTTCCTTTGATTCAAGTTCCGCGATCCTTGCCGAGAGGAGAGTTCTTTCGTTCTCAGCGGATGAAAGCATTTCCTCGAGCTCTTCTATCTTTTTGCCGAGCGCTTCGTTTTCAGCGGAAAGGGAGGACGTGAGCACGTCCGTTTCGTCGTCCTTCGAGTTTTCCGTCTGGATCATCGCGAGAAGTTCCGACTCTCTGCGGGAGAATTTTATGTTCATCTGCTCTATATATGAGTTGACGTCCTCTTTATTGTATCCTCTGAACGATTCTCTGAACTTCATTTTGTTCTTTTCTTTTTTTCGGGCGGAGTGCCCTTTCCTTTATTTTTATTTGCCTTGATGTTTTTTTTGCCGGTCTTGCCTTTATCACCGGTCCGGGAAGATTCCGGAGGGACGAGACAATCTTTTCCGTAGCCGATAAGATCTTCTCTGTGACAAATTCTGAGCGCTTTTCTGATCAGATCGGCGTTTTTAGGGTCGCCGAACTGAAGAAGCGCGCGCTGCATGCGCTTTTCTTCTCTGTCGTTTGCACAGTAAACGGCTTTGCCGGTCAGCGGATCGATGCCGGTATAGTACATGACGGTCGATACGGTTCCCGGAGTCGGATAAAAGTCCTGAACCTGTATGGGATGCATGCCGTTGCGTTTAAGGTACAACGCAAGCTCGATCGCGTCCGAGAGCCGGCTCCCCGGATGGGAGGACATGAGATACGGAACTATATACTGTTCCTTTCCGGCTTCGGCAGAATACTCAAAAAACAGTTTTTTGAATTTCTCGTATTTGTCGAAACGGGGTTTACCCATAGTGTCGAGTACTCCGTCGCAGACGTGTTCGGGAGCTACCTTTAGCTGACCGCTCACGTGATCCGACACGAGTTTTCTGAAAAAAGTTCTGTCCCGGTCGGCGAGTACGTAATCGTATCTTATCCCGGATCTTACGAAAACTTTTTTAACTCCCCTGACGCTGCTTATTCGGTCGAGCAGCTCTGTATATTCCCAGTGGTCTATCCTGAGAGCTTTGCAGGGCTCGGGAGCAAGGCAGTGTCTGTCAAGACAGACGCCTCTTGTGAGCTGCTTTTCACAGGAGGGATGCCTGAAATCCGCTGTCGGACCGCCGACGTCGTGAATATATCCTTTGAAATCAGGGGAAGAAGCGATAATTTCAGCCTCTCTTACGCAGGATTCTATGCTTCTCGAACGAACCGATCTTCCCTGATGGAATGTTATGGCGCAGAAATTGCACCCTCCGAAGCATCCCCGGTTATGAGCTATCGAAAAGCGGACTTCTTCAATACCCGGGACACCCCCTTCTGCTTCATATGAAGGGTGATACGTCCGCATATAGGGAAGAGAATAGACTCTGTCGAGCTCTTCTCGCTCCAGGGGAGGCATCGGGGGATTCTGAACCAGCATTTTTGTATCATAGCGTTCCGTGACGGCTTTTCCCGTTACGGAGTCCTGATTCAGATACTGGACCCTGTACGCCTCGGCGTATTTCATTTTATCCGATTTGATTTCGTTGAAATCGAAGTTCCCGGCAATTTCAAAGCCGACCCTGTCGTCTTTGCCGCAGACGTAGCAGGTCCCCCGTACGTCGCGTATCTTTTTTACCGGAACACCTTTTTTCAGCAGTTCGGCGATCGCAGGGACTGATTTTTCCCCCATACCG
Organism: Clostridia bacterium; assembly: GCA_017454075.1. The sequence goes on along the minus strand of JAFTDQ010000081.1, from coordinate 10,265 downwards.
TAGGACAGGATATCTGCGCGCGAATCGATAAGAATCGAGCGTCTTATCCTGTTCTCCCAGTAATCGTAGTGGGCGAATCTTCTGAGAGAAGCTTCAAGGCCGCCTATGATTATCGGAACGTCGCCGTAAGCTTCCCTTATCCTGTTGCAGTAAACGATCGTAGCTCTGTCCGGTCTGAGCCCGGTTTTGCCGCCCGGTGAATAGTAATCGTACGTTCTCTTTCTCAGCGCGACGGTATAGTGTGCGACCATGGAGTCGATATTGCCGCCCGAGACGAGAAAGCCCAGCCTGGGCTTTCCGTATTCCCTGAAAGGTTCGGCGCTTCTGAAATCCGGCTGCGGAAGCATTACGACAGAAAAGCCGCGGTCAACGAGTACCCTTGAAATAATGGCCGGCCCGAAGCTCGGGTGATCGACGTACGCGTCGCCCGTTACGTAAACGAAATCCGGCTGCCCGATCCCGAGCTCCGTCGCTTCGCGGAGGTTAACCGGCAGAAAACCGTCGGACTTCATCTTTTATCAGACGCCCTGTTCTACCATTTCGTAGATCTCGAGAACGTCTCCCTCTTTAATGTCGTTGAACTTTTCGAGTCCTACGCCGCATTCATATCCGGAAGCGACCTCTCTGACGTCGTCCTTGAATCTTCGGAGCGAACTGATTTTATCGTCGAATATAACGACAGAATCGCGCAGTACGCGTACGAGACCTTTGCGCGAGATCTTCCCGTCGGTGACATAGCATCCGGCAATGGTTCCGACGTTCGGGACGTGTATCGTCTGTCTGACGTCTGCGTGACCGAGCAGCTGCTCTTTGTAAACCGGAGCGAGCATGCCCTTCATTGCGGCTTCGATCTCGTCAATGCATTCGTAAATGATTCTGTACGTGCGTATATCGACCTTCTGTCGCTCCGCTGCGTCGAGCGCCTGCCTGTCGGGGCGGACGTTGAAGCCGACGATAATGGCGTTTGAAGCAGAAGCAAGCATAACGTCGCCTTCTATTATCCCACCGACGGCGCTGTGAATGACCTTGACCTTGACTTCGGGGGTGGAGAGCTTTTCAAGCGACTGTTTCACCGCTTCGGCAGAGCCGACGACGTCTGCCTTTACGACTATCCTGAGTTCCTTTGCGCCTTCGTTGATTTGAGCGAAGAGATCGTCGAGGGAGACTTTGGAGCCGGCGCTCAGAGCGTCGTTGCGCTGCTTTTCGCGGCGCTTGTCGGCGAGCTCGCGCGCCATTCTCTCGTCGGCGACGGCGTTGAATTCGTCACCCGAGGTGGGAACGTCCGAAAGACCGGTGATTTCCACGGGAACCGAGGGCCCGGCCTCGCTGACCGTTCTTCCTGCGTCATCGCGCATGGCTCTTACACGCCCGACCGCCGTGCCTGCAATGACGGTGTCTCCTGAGTGCAGCGTACCGTTCTGAACGAGAACCGTCGCGACGGGACCGCGTCCCTTGTCAAGCTTGGCTTCGATAACGATACCTTTGGCGCGTTTTGCGGGGTTAGCCTTAAGTTCTTTTACTTCGGCAACGATGAGAAGATTTTCAAGAAGTTTATCGATACCCATTCCCGTAAGGGCAGAGCAGGGAACGCAGATAACGTCGCCGCCCCATTCCTCGGGTATGAGATCGTATTTCGTGAGCTCCTGCTTGATTCCCTCGGGATTCGCGCCCGGCTTATCCATCTTGTTTATTGCAACGACTATATCGAGGTTGGCGGCCTTCGCGTGGTTTATCGCCTCGACTGTCTGAGGCATTATTCCGTCGTCGGCGGCCACGACGAGTATCGCAATATCGGTGGCCATCGCCCCGCGCGCTCTCATTGCCGTGAAAGCTTCGTGTCCCGGTGTGTCGAGGAAAGTGATCGGTTTTCCGTCGTAAATCACGCGGTACGCGCCGATCGCCTGGGTTATGCCTCCGGCTTCGCCGGCCGTCACGTTGGTTTTTCTTATCGAGTCGAGAATTGACGTCTTGCCGTGGTCGACGTGTCCCATAACTACGACGACCGGTGCGCGTGTGACGAGGTTTTCTTCGGAATCCGCCTCTTCTTCGAACAGTTTTTCTTCTATCGAGACAGATACTTCGCGGACGACCTTTGCGCCGAGCTCATCCGCGACAAGATAGGCGGTGTCAAAATCGACAGTCTGGTTAACGCTGGCCATTATTCCGAGCAGCATGAGCTTTTTCACGACCTCGGAAGCCGTCGCCTTAAGTCTTGAGGCAAGTTCTCCGACCGTGATCTCGTCGGGGATCGAGACGGTGAGCTGCAGCTTTCTTGCTTTTTCAAGCTCCGCCTGCTTTTTGCGTTCGGCGGCCAGATCCTTCGGTGAGAGACGGTTCTTCTGAGGCTGATTCTTTCCGTTCTGAGGCCCTTTTGACGTCTGCCTGGTCTGCGGGGCTGATTTTTTGCCCTGCTTCTGGCGGCTGTCCATTCCTCCGCGGGAGTTTTCGGTGTCGTATCTGTCCAGCTTCTCGTCGTATTTGGAGAGATCGACGGAACCGGCGTGCGTGTCGACGATCCTGGTTTTGCCGATTCTGCTGGTGTCCGTATATACGGTGTTTTTCGGATCCGAGGTCACACGGACCGGTTTCTGAGGAACAGCCTGCTGCTGGTTTTTCTTTTCGGGCTTCGCGGGCTTTTTCGCGCCCTTCTGCTGCTGGCTGAAATCGGGTTTGTTTTCAAATCTGTTCGTCGCTTTTTCCCGCGTGTTTCCGATCTTTTTATCCTCGAATTTAGGCATGGCGGGGGTAATGACGTTACGTACCGGTTTTGTTTCCTCTTTGGTCTCCGAGTCGGCGGCCGGCGCCTCTTCCTGCTTAGTGTTTTCCACGGCAGGCGCTTTTTTCGTTTTTTTCTCCGCGGAGTCGGTTTCCGGGGCTGCTTTTTCTTCGACAGGAGGTTCGGAAGACTTTTCTTCCTGCTTGATCACTTCCTTGAAAATGCGGGCCGCGCCGTTCAGGTAGTCGTCAAAATTGTTCAGCTGATTGCTGAACGTAATGCGATTCAGGATAAGACTGTATTCGTCGTTTTCGATTACCGACGACGTCTTTTTTCCGGCAAGACCGAGCTTTTCGCACAACTCGATGAGATCCTTGCTTTTTATGGACAGATCCTTTGCCAGTGTGTTTACTTTGTACTTCTGATTGTCTATCATATCTGTCGTATCCTCGCTTTCAGTCCTGACCGACGAAATAAGCAGAAATTCCTTTTACGAGCGCCGGATCAAATACCGCGACAGCGGCGGCGCTGCCGAGACCGGCCCTGTTTCCGAAATCTTCTGATGAAAAAACGGTTTTTACAGAACGGATACCGTAATATCGGCAGGCGTTCCGTATTCTCTTTTCCGTGTTTGCGGACGCGTCCGATGAGATGAGAACAAGAGCCGAGCCGTTCTGCGCGGCGTCGCCGCCGGGTATTCCGTGACGTCTGACTTCGTCGCATATCCTGTCGGTACCTCCGACAAGTTTGCCGGCTTTGGCGGCAATGCCGACAAGCGACAATGCTCCGCCGGATTTTTTGTGTTCGGCGATGATTTTCGCCTTTTCTTCATCCGTGATGGTTTCCGTGATTATTCTTGTTTTGTCGGATGTCAACTCAAAGCGCTTTCCCGGCGTCAGCCGAAATGATCGTGCCGATCCTGTCATATACTTCGTCCGGCACCTGTGTATCGAGACTTTTATCGAGTTTTTTTTGTTTCCTGACCTTTGAAAAACACGCTGCGTTCCGGCACACGTATACGCCGCGTCCGTTCATTTTTCCGGTTTCGTCAGCGGTAATTACGCCCTCGGGCGTCCTGACTACGCGGATCAGCTCTTTTTTCGGAAACGATTCGCCGCATCCGGCGCATCTTCTCAAAGGCACTTTCCTGACTTTAACGACGTTCACGCTCAATACACGCCCTCGTTTGTTTTTATGTCGATCTTGCATCCCGTCAGCTTGGCGGCGAGACGCGCGTTCTGACCGAGCGCACCTATGGCGAGCGAAAGCTGATCGCTGTCGACAATAGCCCTCGTCGTATAGCGCCAGCCCTCCTTCTGTCCCTCGGGAAGCTCGTCTATGACGTAAACGTCCCTGACGGTAGCCGGAGCGAGGGCCGCTGAAACGAATTCAGTCACGTCCTCGCTGTATCTTATTAGATCGATCTTTTCTCCCGAGAGCTCGGAGAGGATTGCGTTTATACGCGATGATCTCGGACCAATGCAGGATCCGATGGGATCGACCATGGGATCATTAGAGATAACGGCAACTTTTGTTCTTGACCCGGCTTCGCGCGCTATGCTTTTGATCTCCACGGTCCCGTCGGCGATCTCGGGGATCTCGAGTTCAAACAGCCGGCGGACGAAATCTGGATGAGAACGGGAAAGCGTCACTATCGGACCGGAGGTCGCGCCGCGGCGCAGTTCGGTCACGCATACCTTGATTCTGTCGCCGACGTGAAGAACGTCGTTCGGATTCAGATCGGATTTCAGCATGCGGGCGATGCTCGTTCCTGTGTTAACGGTTACGTTTCCGGTTTCTTCGTCAACGCGCTCTACCTTTGCAGTGATGATTTCTTCGGTCTTTTTTTCGTATTCCTTTATGATGTTGGAGCGTTCAGCCTCGCGTATGCCCTGAACGATCACCATTTTCGCGTTAGTGGCGGCGAGTCTGCGAAGGTTCTTTATTACTATTTCTTCCTCAAAAATATCGCCGACGGCGGGGGATTTGGCGTGACGTTTTTTTGAGTCGTCGGGATCATAATACTTAAGGCCTTTTTCCTTTGCCTCAGCGGGAGTGAGCTCCGACTGGGGAAGGGTGACCTCGTCGACAATGTTGTACTGACGGAATACCTTTACTTCCTGTTTTTCGGGATTGATGGAAACCCTGAAAAGAGCGTCGCTTCCGCGGTCGCGTTTGCACGCCGACTGTAGAGCCGCCTCGACCTTTGCGTACATGTAGTCTCTGGGTATGCCTCTCTGCGCCTCAAGCATCGCGATGGCGTCGAAAAATTCACTGTTCATCAGATTATCCTCGGTAAAAAATGATTTTGTTTCAGTCGTCTTCAAAGTCAAAATGAACGTTGCATTTTGAAACGAGTTTCATGGGGATCGGAGTATCGTCGAGAATCATTGCTTTTTCGCCGTCCGCGTTTTCAAATCCCTTAAATAATCCCGTAAGGTGCTTTTTTCCGTTTATGGCCGTAAACAGCTTCACGTCTATTTTGCGCCCCACGGCGTATTCAAAATGCTCATCTGTACGAAGCTCGCGCTCAATCCCGGGGGATGAAACCTCGAGATAATACGGTTCGTCTATGGGATCGAGATCGTCGATCACGGGGTCGATTGCCCTGTGAACTTTTTCGCATCTGTCGATGTCGATTCCGTCGTCGCTGTCGATTGTGATACGCAGTATATTGCGAGAACCTTCTCTGACGTACTCGGCGTCCCAGATACGGCAATCAAAGGATTCTACGGTCGCTCTGATCGCGTCGGCGACTCTTTCGGCGATATTTCCCGCCATGGTGACCTCCGTTTCATAAAATCAAGAGCAGCTTTTCAGGTGCTGCTCTCGATCTCCTTGTTCAATGACAACATATTATACCACATCCGCGGGAAAAATGCAACAGTTTTTTTCTGTTCTTTGAATATTTTTTTATCAAGGCGCCAAAAAAGACGTTTGCCGTTTTTTGAAAAATAAATGTTGATATTCCGGTCGGGATATGATAAAATATATACGTGAGAAGACCTGCCGTCCGGCGGGTACAGATCAAGGCAGGTAAACGTAATGGGATTGATTGATTTAACGTGCCCGCATTGCGGCGCTCAGCTGAAAAAGGACTCGGAGGCGACGACATTTTTCTGCGGATTCTGCGGCGCAAATCTCTCGGACACCGAAACCGGAGAAAAAGAACAGACGTATTCATCACAGAACGTCTCGTATAAATGCCCTGCGTGCGGCAGCCCGCTCGTTTTCACTCCTGACGGGAATCTGAGCTGCGGGGCGTGCGGGAACACATTCTCCGTTGACTCGGTCGAGCTTCTTGAAAGCGTCAGGGACGGCGAGGGGGGCTTTGACTGGTCAGAGTTCAGGGATGAACTGAATTCTGGACTCGGCAAGCTGGAAAACACGGTGACGTACGTCTGCCGCTCGTGCGGAGCGGAGATCGAGACCGAGGCGACGACCTCGGCGACGCACTGTCCTTACTGCGACAATGAAATAATAATCAGCGACCGCCTCACCGGCGGTCTCAGACCTAACGCCGTTATCCCTTTCAGGGTTGATAAAAAAGGACTCGAGGACGTAGTCAGAAACTATTTCAAGGGCAAAAAACTCCTTCCGAAGGATTTTCTCGATTCGAACAGACTCAGCAAGGTCCAGGGAGTTTACGTTCCTTTCTGGCTCTTTGACGCCGGAATCGAGGGAAACGTAATGATGAAGGCGACACAGGTCAGTCATTACTCCGATTCGAATTACGACTATACCGAAACGAGATATTTCGCCGTGAGACTCGACGGGTCGATGGGATTTGACAAAGTTCCCGTCGACGGTTCGAAGAAAATGGACGACGATCTTATGGACAGTATCGAACCGTATGATTACAACGGATTGGTGGACTTCAGAACGGGGTATCTTTCGGGATTTCTTTCGGACAGATTCGACGAAGGACCCGACGAAAGTCTGCCGCGTGCCGAGGCGAGAATGAAGAAGAGCGCCGAAACGGAGCTTACCTCAGTCGCAAACAGAGACAGCCTGTATACATCTATGTACATGAGCTCAAGCGATCTGCACCTTACCGACGCGTCGGTCAAGTACGTTCTTCTCCCCGTTTATCTTGTAAACGTCTACTACAACGGAAACAGATACCGCTTTGCGGTTAACGGACAGACAGGCAAGATCGTCGGGGAACTTCCCGTCGACAAGAAAAAGAAGAGATTGTATTTTCTCCTTCACACGGCCGCTGCCGCCGCCGTTTCAGCCGGAATTATGTTCCTCATTCAAAATTTTCTGGGGTGACCGTGATGAAAAGAAAGTTTAAAAAGATTCTTTCGGGCTCGGTTTTCGCCCTTTGCGTACTTGTTCTTTCGCTTTCCGTTTTTGCCGACGCGCCGTACTGGTGGAAGACGGAGAGACCATTCCCGAATTTTACCGCGGACAACCCTCCCCGCGTTGTTGACGACGGTGATTTCCTGACAGACGAACAGGAAAGCATACTTTCCGCCAAAATCGAATCCATTTGCGAGAGATTTGATTTCAGCTACGTTCTTTTCACCGATGACGATCTTCATGAGGACTATACCGGGGCGTACAGGGACTATGAACGCGAAAACAAATACGCGGCAGATTTCCTGTATTTCAACGGTTACGGAATCGGCAGCAATTATTCGGCGACGGTTCTTTTCCACTTCATAGTGAACGAAGACGACGGCGGTCTCTACAGGGGCTGGACTACCATTTCGATCGGAGACAACGAAAGACTGTTTACCGAGGAAAGGATCAATTACGTCGACGATATAATCGAGCCGTATTTCAGATCCGGGGAGTATTTCGAGGCGTATATGAAGCATGCGGAGTACGTCGAACAGCTTCTGACAGATATGTACGAACTTCCGGAATGGTACCCGGAAGGCGTTGATGCCTCGTCGATACAAAGAACCGGGAGAAACTATTCCGTAACTCTGAACTCCGGAAGCAGGAAGGTTTACGACAAAGCCGGACTTCTTTCCTCAACCGAGGCGGCGCAGCTTGAGAACGCGATTCGTGACGTCATAACGAAGACCGGGAAAGACGTTTACTTATTTACCGACACAAGTTCTCATTCGCTTTATCTGTCCGATTACGGAGACGATTTCTATTATTACAACGGGGGATACAGGGACGGTCTTATTCTTACGATCATAAGAGACGAATACGGTACAAGATGTGTTTCTGTCGGCGTCGGCAGCGGGACGTCAACCGCAGATTCCGATCTTGATGACAGACTAGTCGAAGACTGGAACGATAAGGGAGCGTACGCCGCGCTTACTAATTACGTCAGAAACGCCGATTACGGTTTGAGACACAACGGGAAAATGCCGATTAAGACCGGTTCGATAGTGACGATCGTAATAATATCCCTTGTAATCGGTCTGATCTTTGCGGGAATAAGAAATTCCGCGCTCATGAAGGGCATGAAACTCGTTCCTCAGAGATACGCGGGAAGATATCTGAGACAGGGAAGTCTCAACATTACAAACAGACAGGACGCTTTCCTTTACAGAACCGTGTCGAGAGTCGCGAAGCCGAGGGATACGGGCTCGTCCGGCGGCGGAGGCCGCAGTTCCTACGGCGGCGGACACTCATCGGGCGGCGGACATTACTCCGGAGGCGGAAGGCACTACTGATACTCTGATTTGTGAAATACAGATGCGCTGATGATTTTAACCCCCGCCGTGCTTGCGTACGGCGGGGGGTTAAATCATGTTCTCAATACCGTTTTATCCTGCGATTTGACTATGCAATCCGAAGGATATACCCCGCGCAGCGGGATCAGAGGATATACCGACGTCCTTTTGCCGACAACGGTGCCGGGGTTAAGCACACAGCCGCATCCGATCTCGGCGTGATCACCGATAAAAGCGCCTACTTTGCGCATGCCCGTCTCAATGTTTGCACCGTTTGCGTGTATTACCACGTTTTTTCCGTCTGATTTCAGATTTGAGCAGACGGCGCCCGCCCCAAGATGAGAGTAATTTCCGAGCACTGAGTCTCCCACGTAATTGTAGTGCGGCGCCTGAACGTGACGCATAAGGATACAGTTCTTCAGTTCCGACGAATTTCCGATCACGCATTCGGGGCCGGTTATTACGTTTCCCCGAATATATGCGCCGGGTCGTATTTCTGTAAAACTTCCGATGACGGCAGGCGGGTCTATGACGGCCGTGCCGGCTATACGAACGTTTTCTCCTATAAGAACTCCGGGTCTCAGCTCGGTAAATCCGCAGATTCCGTCGATGATCAGTCTTTGCGCGATCGCTCCGATCTCCGTCAGTATCTCCCACGGATATGTTTTATCTGAAAGCGGCGATAAATACGGAACGTCGCATTCGAAAAGAACGGACGTCTCAACCTGATAATTCATTTCAGTCACAGCAGTAGCCTCTTTTCCGTACCGCGGAAACGATGAATCTGACGTATTCCTCGCATTTTTCCGCGTCGGGACATTCGACCATTACCCTGATAACGGGTTCCGTTCCGCTTTCTCTGAGCAGAACTCGCCCCTTGCCGCCGATCATATTTCCGACCTCCGATGCGGCCCGAAGGACAGCTTTGTCGTTCATCGCGGCCTGTCTGTCCGTCACCTTTACGCTTTCCGTTATCTGAGGGTAAAGACTGACAGGCTGAGCAAGTGCGGAAAGGGTGCTCTTTTTGTCCCTCATCTCCTCGGTCAGTATAATTGCCGTCAGAATACCGTCGCCCGTCGTGGCGTGCTTTTTTATTATGATATGTCCGGACTGTTCACCGCCCAGACGCAGACCGTCTTTCTGCATCCGTTCGTAAACGAATCTGTCGCCTACGTCGGTCCGTATATTTTTAATTCCGATTTCGGAAAGCGCGGAATCGAGCGCTGAATTTGACATTACGGTCGTAACGATGGTATCCTTGTCAAGCATGCCGCGCTCACGCAGCCGGTTCGCGAGAATATATATGATCTTGTCCCCGTCGACAACGTCTCCGTTTTCGTCAACGGCGATGCAGCGATCGGCGTCTCCGTCAAAAGCAAATCCGACGTCGAGCTTTTTATCCCTGACGAGGGAGCAAAGGCTTTCGATGTGTGTAGATCCGCAGTTGAGGTTGATGTTCGTTCCGTCGGGAGACGCTCCGATTATGAATGTCTGAGCACCGAGCGCTTCGAAAACAGCGCGCGCTATCATCCACGACGATCCGTTGGCACAGTCGAGCCCTATTCTCAGATCCCTGTATGAATGGGACGCGAGAGAAATGAGATACCCTACGTACCTGTTTCTTCCTGCTACGTAATCGACAATCAGACCGATCTCGTCTCTTGAAGCCATCGGAATATCACCGGAAAGGATTCCGAGCCGTGAAAGATCTCCGTCAAGATAAGCCTCGACAAGAGAAACCGTGTCGTCGTCGATTTTCTCTCCGTACCTGTTTATTATTTTAATGCCGTTGTCGTAAAACGGATTGTGTGACGCCGTTATCATTATTCCGCAGTCAAATCCGTCGTTTCTCGTTACAAACGATACGCTCGGGGTCGTAGTGACGTGAAGCATATAAGCGTCGGCAC
>JAFTDQ010000080.1 GCA_017454075.1 Clostridia bacterium | reverse complement strand
ACGCCGTGAATTACGGATACGTTGATTTTGAAAAACGCGAGTTTTACGGTAAGAGAGTCCTCACCGCGGACGAATACGTGTTTTTGTGCGGCACTCACGTCGATCATATCGATCTTTCGGAACCGAATAAGAGCCTCTTCTTCAACGGTTTGAGAGAAGCGGTTTTGGAAGCGGGGGACAGGATAGAATTCTACGACACCTACGTATTATATTTGGCAAAGAAGCCGATTTAAAAAGGGGGGTGGAAAATGAATGATAGAATAAAACTGACAGCTGTAGCGTTACTGATAACTGTTCTGGCGGTTTGTTTTCTTCCTTTTTCTTCTTTTGCCAAAGATATGGAGGAGTGCAGTCTCTGCGGAACGACCGGTGTTTATTACTGCAACAACTGCGGCAACGCGGGAGAGACCGTCTGCGACGGATGCGGCGGCGCGGGGCAGTCTGTATGTCCGGGCGAGCAGGGAAAAGGGAAATGCGACAACGGTTGGTACGTCTGTCCGAGCTGTAAGGGCGACGGGCTCTCAAGACCCATTCCTGCGGACGGCAACGCGGGCACGTGCGGTCAGTGCGGGGGCTCGGGAAAGCTCGAATGCTGGAACTGCCACGGAGCGGGAATTTTGATCTGCGACCGCTGCGGGGGAGACGGCAAGTGCGAGTGCCGGAACGTCAACTGCATCGAAGCGAGAAAGATAGGCGGGAAGTGCCCGAGGTGCCGCGGCACCGGGTATACGGGCGACGGTCAGGATTTCCCGCCGGAATGGAACGACGGGGTACACAATATCCCCGCCGCGGGCGACCATATAATCACGGATCACAGCAACTGGACGGGCTACTATTACGGGACCGGAATAACGGACGCCCAGCTCAGGGAAGAAGAAAACAACGGATATACGGATCAGCAGGCGCCGGACGCGGGAGAAGGCGGAAACGATCAGGCGAGGGATCCTGCAACGGGCAGAGATTACGTCTGGTTCATCGACGTCGGCGACGGTTTATGGAACGTCAACGGACGGGACGTGACGGTCAAGCGATACGGTCAGCCGGTCACAGGTGTGATCGACGTCAAGTACAGCGAGCCGTTCACGATCGAGGGGATCGAGGATCGGCGCACGCACGTTTTCCTTGAGGGCGACGACGGCTTCCGCGTGGAGCTCCTTGAGCTGAACGGAGACCACGAGTACAGTGTCGAGAACCGTGAGCCCGCGTCCTCGACCGTGCCTTTCAACGTCAATCTGAGCATTGTCTTCGAAGAAGACGCGGAGTCACCCGACGGGGCGGATGAGCCCGGGCGGGACGATCCGGAGGAGCGCGCAGGAGAGGATGTTAGAAGGATCGATTTCTGCGGCGGCACCTGGAACGTCGAGGGCGTGGATATAACCGCTTGGATAGACGGAAAACAGGCTGAAGGGATAATTGAAGTCAAATATTTTGACGAGATAAAGCTCAAGGGATTTGACGGCGAAAAAATGAGTGTGCGCCTTTGTGCGGAAGACGGTTTTACCGTCACTCTCACCCCGAACGGGAAAAATGAGGTGAGCATCGGGCGTTATGAGCAGGAGGAATGTGTGCTCGCGGACGGCTCCCCTTTAAAATTCGTTGTGGAGCAGAAAGAAGATGCGGAGCCCGAAGATACCGAGGATCGAGCCGAAAAAAACGAAGCGGGTGACGCGGGTGTTAAAAAACCGGGACCCGGTACCGTGATCGTAGTTGTTTGCGCGGCCGCTGCTGCCTCAGTAGGCGCTGCGTTATTCATAGTAAAAAAGAAAAAGGAAATAGAAAATGAAAAAACTGTTTTGCGTCATCATCGCACTTGCAATGCTGGTCTTCCCCGTCTCGTGCGGAAAAACGAACGGAGACACGGAAAAAACCGCTGAGACCGCGAAGGACGGCATCGACTATCTTGTTCTTGTGAACAAGGAAAACGAGCTTCCCGACGACTGGGAAGAGAAGCTCGAGACCGTCACGATCAAAAACTCTCTCGGCGACGACGTTGAAGTCGAGAGAAAGGCGTACAACGCTTACCGCGAGATGAAGGCGGCGCTCGCCGAAGAGGGCGTCGCTGTGGATCTTGATTCCGCGCGCAGGAGCGTTGCCGAACAGCAGCGCATCTGGGACGATTTTATGGAAGAATACGGCGAGACTTATACGAAGCGCACGGTCGCTGTCCCCGGTTATTCCGAGCATCATACCGGCCTTGCGCTCGACCTCTATCTCAATATCGACGGCGAGGACGTCTACCTGAACGAGGACATGGTACAGTATCCCGAGGTTTGGGCAAAGATCCATGAGAAGCTCGCGGAGTACGGATTTATCCTTCGTTATCTTGAGGGCAAGGAAGCGATAACCGGCTACGGGTACGAGCCGTGGCACATCCGCTACGTGAATTCGGTCGAGGTCGCAAAGGAGATCATGGATAAAGGGATCACGCTTGAGGAATACTTAGGGCGTCTTCCCGTCGGCGACGTTGCGCCGCCGGAGGACGAGGAGGCGTAAAAGCTTCCGCCGCCAAAGAGAGCGGATCGCGCGGGCGCTATCGGATCTCTTGTGGCGTTCGCCGGATATATTATAAAAAACAGGGGCGTCTCCGCATCACGGAGCAGAACGACCCCTGTTTTTTTCTATCTCGGTACATCAACCTCTCGCCGTGTGTCTTTCGACGAAAGCTTTTATTCTCCTCAGCGCCTCGGACAGGTGCGCGACGGAGTAGCAGTAGGATATGCGCACGTAGCCCTCTCCGCTCTCGCCGAAAGCGCTGCCCGGCACGACGGCGACCTTCTCCTCTCTGAGAAGGGCTTCGCAGAACTCCTCCGACGTCATCCCGGTCGTGCGAATGCTCGGGAAGACGTAAAACGCGCCGAGCGGCTCAAAACAGCACAGCCCCATGCGGCGAAGCGACGACACGACGAGCTTGCGGCGCGAATCGTATTCGGCTCGCATTTCCTCGACGTCCTCGTCGCCGTTCTCGAGCGCGTCGATCGCGGCGAACTGACTCGTCGTAGGGGCGCTCATTATGCCGAACTGGTGGATCTTCGTCATCTGCTTTATCACCGGAGCGGGACCGCAGGCGTAGCCGAGGCGCCAGCCGGTCATGGCGAACGCCTTTGAAAAACCGTTGATATATACGGTGCGATCCTTCATCCCGTCGATCGAGGCGAACGACACGTGGTCTTCGCCCGTATAGTTCAGCTCTGAGTATATTTCGTCCGACAGGACCATAACGTCGGTGCCCCGGAGAACTGAGGCGATCTCCTCGAGGTCTTGCCTTCTCATCACCGCTCCAGTCGGGTTGTTCGGGTAAGGAAGGATCAGCAGCTTCGTTTTTTCGGTCATCGCGCTGTGCAGCTCATCCGCCGTGAGACGGAAGGCGTTCTCCTCTTTTGCGGCGACGGGCACGGGCACACCGAGCGCCATTCTTGTCAGCGGCTCGTAGCAGACGAAGCTCGGCTGAGGGATTATGACCTCGTCGCCGGCTGATACCACGGCGCGGAGCGCAAGGTCTATCGCCTCGCTCCCGCCGACCGTAACGAGGATTTCACCCTTAGGATCGTAGGATATGTTATACTTCCGCTCTGTATAGGCGGAGATCGCCTCTTTGAGCGGAGCAAGACCGGTGTTCGGGGTGTACCACGTCCTGCCGCGGCGAAGGCTCTCGATGCCGACGCTCCGTATGTGCCACGGAGTCGAAAAGTCCGGCTCGCCGACGCCGAGCGATATGACGTCGTCCATCTCGGCGGCAAGATCGAAAAACCGTCTGATCCCGGACGGCTTGATCCCGCTCACGGTCGGAGATATTATCTTCCCGTAATCCATCACTGCAAAAACTCGCTCCTCTCGTCCCGCTCGTCGTCAAGGAACGAGATGCCCGACTCCTTGTAGCAGCGGAGAACGAAGTGAGTCGCCGTTGAGACGACGCCCTCGAGCGGCGCTATGCGGTCGTAGACGAAGAGCGCGATGTCGCGGAAATTCGAGGCGTGGATGATGAGTCCGAGGTCGTAGCCGCCCGACATCAGATATACGCTCTCGACCTCGTCAAAGGAGGCGATCTCACGCGCTATCGTGTCAAATCCGAAATTCTTCATCGGAGTAACCTTCAGGTCGATAAACGCGGTGACGTATTTCGCGTCGGTCTTCTCCCAGTCGGTGACCGCGGTAAAGCCGCGGATCACGCCGTTTGCAAGATACGAGTCGAGCCTGTCCGCAGCCTCCTCCGCGGTGACGCCGAGGATCCCGGCGAGCTCCTCGAGGGAGATGCGTCCGTTTTTCTTGAGTATATTCAGCATCTTATCCATAAAACGACCGTCCTTTAAAAACAATATTGTATGTTCAATTATAAAGCCCAATGCATATTTTTGCAATAGTTCATCATAAATTCGGCTCAAAAGAATTAAAAAACGAACGATCCTTTGAAAACAGTCTTTGCTGTTTTTATATCTCAAAGGCGTATATCGCGCCTCAAAACGATACGTTTCGTCCGCGTCATTGATTTTTGATCCCGTTCGTGGTATCATTGTTTATAATATGAATGAAAACCGTGAGGTGATATTATATGAAAAACAGAGAAAAGACTCCTTTTTTCAGAACGAAAAAGGCGGGGGATATCCTGATATGGAGACCTGCGAACTGCAATATCTCGAAGGACGCGAAGATCTCCGTCGCAAATAGATTCTTTTTCAATTTGCCTTGGAACAAGAAGGACAAGAGCTCCCTCGGCGGCTTGAAGATCACTCAAAACGCCGAGGTGTCCGTGGGAGATCTGCGCGTCTTTTCCGGCAGTACGCTCTCCGTTGACGGCAAGTTCTCGATGAAGAGCGGCTATATCAACAACAACTGCAGGATCTTCTGCAGGAATGAGATCACGATCGGCGAGGACGTATCGATCGCGCCGGAAGTGATAATCAGGGATTCCGATGAACATGTCGTGATAAGTGCGTCGGGGGACAAAAAGCCACGCTCGGCGCCGATTTGCATCGGAGACCACGTCTGGATAGGGACCGGGGCTGTGATACTTAAAGGCGTCACGATAGGGAGCGGCTCCGTGATCGCCGCAGGCGCCGTCGTGACGCGCGACGTTCCGTGCGGCTGTCTTGCGGCCGGCGTTCCGGCAAGGGTGATCAAAAAAGATATAACCTGGGAATAAACGGTGAAAAGATATTTTCTGCAAATGAATAATATTTCTTTTCACGGTCGAGCGGGGAAGTTTTTTCGGAAATTTCCGGGGAACTATTGCAATCCCGTTTATTTCCATGTAATATTATAAACGGAAATAAATCATGAAAGGTGAAAAAAATGAGAAAACACAAAGGTCTTTCGCTGTTATCCCTTATCCTCGCGGTAATGCTCTGCATACCGACTCTCATTTCGGCGACGGTCCTTGCCGACGGCGACGAGATAGTCCCGGATGCGGTTTTTGAGACTGAAGCTGCGGGCGCTAAGCTCAGCCGCTCGGACATCTACGGATTTTTCGGAGACAGTCTGGCGTCATCTGCAAGCGGCTATT
>JAFTDQ010000079.1 GCA_017454075.1 Clostridia bacterium | reverse complement strand
GCTGTTCGCTGATTACGTGGATTTTGAGACTTTCCAGAAGTCGGATTTCAGAGCCGTAAAGGTCCTCGCCTGCGAAGCCGTGCCGAAATCCAAGAAGCTTTTGAAGTTCACGCTCGACGACGGAACGGGCACGGAACGCACGATTTTAAGCGGAATCCACGCGTTCTACGAGCCGGAACAGCTCGTAGGAAAGACGTGCATAGCCATTCTCAATCTGCCTCCCCGCCCCATGATGGGACTAGAGTCCTGCGGCATGCTGATCAGTGCCGTTCACCATGAGGGCGAGGAAGAAAAACTTCATCTTCTGACGGTCGATCCCCACATCCCGGCCGGCGCGAAACTCTACTGATCCGAAATGATCTCATTTGTCAGCGATTACGTTGCCGGAGCGCATCCCGAGGTGCTGAGAAGGCTTGTCGAGACCAACCTCGAGCCGCAGCCGGGTTACGGTTCCGACCGTTTCACGGAGAGCGCAAAAACAAAAATCAGGGAAGCCGTCGGGCTTCCCGACGCCGGAGTCGAGTTTATCGCCGGCGGCACGCAGACGAACGCGGTCGTCATTTCGACGATGCTGCGCGACTACGAGGGGGTCGTCGCCGCCGAAACGGGACATATAAGCGCCCATGAGGCCGGTGCGATAGAGTACACCGGTCACGAGGTGCTCACGATCCCGGGACACGAAGGGAAGATCGATCCCGGCGAGCTTAAAGAATATCTCTCGGCGTTTTTCGCCGATCCGAATCACGAACACGTGACCTTCCCGGGGATGGTCTATATTTCCCATCCCACGGAATACGGGACGCTTTACTCAAAAGCCGAGCTGACGGAAATATCCGGGATCTGCCGCGGATACGGCACACCGCTTTTCCTCGACGGCGCGCGTCTCGGCTATGGTCTGATGAGCAGACGGGCGGATCTTACGCTCCGCGACGTCGCCTCGCTCTGCGACGTGTTCTATATCGGCGGGACGAAGGTCGGCGCCCTCTGCGGGGAGGCCGTCGTTTTCACGCGCGGTAATACTCCGCCGCATTTTATGACGTCAGTCAAGAAGCGCGGCGCGCTTCTCGCGAAAGGACGCCTGCTCGGCGTTCAGTTCGACGCCCTTTTCACGGACGGTCTTTACATGAGGATAGGGAAGCACGGGATCGACGCCGCCGAGCGGGTCAGGGAGATCCTTGTTTCTCACGGCATCCGGCTTTTCGTGGACTCTCCGACGAATCAGCAGTTTGCGATACTCGAGGACTCCTTCATGGAAAAGCTCGGGAAAGAGATCGCCTTTGATTTCTGGGAAAAATACGACTGCCGGCACACGGTCGTGAGGTTCGCGACGAGCTGGTCGACGACCGACCGGGATCTCGAGGGGCTCGACCGGGTGCTTTGCAGTATATGAAAACGCTCAAAAAAGGCGCGCCGGCGGCGTGCCTTTGATTTTATTTGTTTTCGGCGTCGACGCCGAGCGGAAGACCCTCGTACATCCGGTCGTTCCACGGGAAGTTTTTCCAGACGTTATAGTGCAGGCGGTGCATCTCCTCGGTTATAAGGAGCATCTTGCCGACCGAGCGGCGCTCGGGAATGAACTCGTAAAACTCTCCGTTCACGTAAAGCGCGAACTGCGCCGTCGTCGTCGTGATGACGAGCGAGAAGACGGTCTTCCATCCGAGATCGAATTCCCACGGCTCCCCGTGACGGGTGCCTCGGAAATGTATCCCCGAGTGATCGAAGGTGATCTCTCCGCCGCCGCACGGGACGCTGTTTTTCTTGTGTTTCACGTAGCTGTACGGGGGAAGATATCCGAGCGAGACTTTCTCGGTAAACGAATAACCGGGATCTTCCCTGATTTTATGAATGACGTCGATCCTTTCCTCTTCCACCCATTTTGACGATGAAACGGGAATGACGCAGTCGCCGTCGAAGGGTTCGAATTCATAGTAATCGTTAAGGACCGCGCCGTTGCCGCATTCACGGCAGAATATGCGGTCTTTTTCGGCTGTCATTGAAAGCTCGGAGCCGCAGCGCGGACAGCGGTAGCAGAGCTCGTCGAGGTGTTCGCAGCTCCGCCCGTGCATGTTCCATTTTATGTGCCTTTGCCTCGTCCACTCAAACTCGTCGTGGCGGAAGGCCTCGTTCAGTTTAAGGTCTATCTCGTCGGGGGTCATCCTCTCGAGATCTTCCGGGGAAAAGAGCTTGTAGAGACGCGCCTCGGTGCGGCCCTTTCTCTCCTCGAGATAATGCTTCGTCGTCGTGAGGTACTGTCCTCTCAGTTCAAGGCAGTAGACAGGGACACGGAAGAACTGAATAAACCTCCCCGAGCCGGGGACGACCGGCTGATTCGTCCCGTAAATGGAGCTCATACCCTCGGGCGAGAAGGTGACGACGCCGCCCTTGCGGAGGATCGAATTCATCGCCTTGATACCCGGGATGTCCTGTTCGTATATTTTTTTCGGAAGTATCCGGTTGAGTCTGAACACCGTCTGAAGGTGGCTGCGGAAAAACTCGTTGTATCCCGCCACCATATTGTAGCTCAGGGGATAGAGCGCCTTCATAGTGAACAGATGATCGACCCGGGAAAGGTGATTCCAGACGAGGATGAAGGGGCCTTTTTCCGGAAGCTCGTCGTCATAAGTGAAATGAGGAGCGTATTTCGGCAGGAGCGCCGTCGTGCCGAGAAGGTGATACGTCCAGGTGACGGCCTTCCCCGGGGAGCGGTATTTTCTCGCCGCGAGCTTTTCCTGAAGAGTCGGTTTTGTCTTTGGCGCCGGTTTTTCTTTTTTCATTTCCTGGCCCTCCCTGTCTGATCCCGGAAAGTTTATCATATTTCCCGATAAAAAGCAAGTGCCCGGGAATAAAAAACGCGCTTTTCCGGGCGGAAAAGCGCGCATTTTTTTAAAATATCAGCCCGGAAGGCCCTTTGTGTGCTTTCTGTAAAGCTTGCGGTATTTGCTCGGTGACGTTCCGTACTCGATATTGAACATACGGTAGAAGGCCGAGGCGGTCGTGAAGCCGCAGAGACCGGCTATCTCGGAAACGGGGGTCTCCGTCTCGATGAGAAGCTTGCGTGCCATCATAACGCGGTATCTGCTGAGATACTGTATCGGGGCAAGTCCGGTCTCATCCTTGAACAGACGGAAGAAATATGAGCGGTTGATATTGAGAGACTCTGCAACCGATCCGATGTTCATATCCTCGGCGTAATGCTCCTGGATATAACCGATCGCCTTTGAAACGTAGGCGTTGAGGACGTGGACTTCCTTCTGAGAGTCGCCCGACTCGTCGATGAGAACGCGCATGACGCGGATCGCGCGCTCAAGCGCGTAAAGGTCCTTGTTTGGCATGTCGGCGTTTGCGTTTATCTCGTTGGCGATCTCGTTGATAACGTCGAAGATCTCGGGATTGCGTACTCTGACGACGTATTTGTGTCCGGCGAACGCGGTACGCTCGATGAGAGACTCGACCATTGAGCCGCGGAGACCGATAAAGCTGTACGCCCAGGGATATCTCTTGTCGGCCTTGTAGGTGACGGGCTCTCCGGGATATACTATAAACGCCTCGCCGGCGTCGACGCGATAGGTCATTTCACCGATCTGATATTCTCCGGAGCCGGACGAAATGAAGTGAATGAGATAGAAATCACGGACGGCAGGTCCGTAGCAGTACGAGGGGGCGCACTGTTCGCTGCCCGCCTGGACAAAGCTGAGATAGGGATCGGTGTTGTCCTGGCTGACAAAAATGTCTGGAACTTTGTAGGGCATAGTTCGCATCCTTTCAGTATATGGATTTTTGATGTGTATATTGTATCATTTTTTTACCGAAAAGCAAGAGGGCCGAATTAATTTACAATTTGTTCACGGGTAGATAGGACAATAAACAACAAAATAGGAAATACTCGTATCTAAGAGCGGTTGAAAAAATGCCGCACCGCGAATATAATATAGATGAAAATTGCAGCGCGGCGGATTTCGGCGCAGACGGCGCGGATCCGCCCGCGGCAAACGCAGCAATTTATTGAAAGGCAGTAAAGCATCGTGCCTGAAAACAGAGGAGCCAATATGAAGAAACTGACAGGTCTTATCCTCGCGGCGGCGCTTGTCCTGTCGCTGACGGCCGTTTTCGCGTATGCGGAAGATGACGCCGGAGGAGAAAGCGAGATCACGATAAGCGCGAACATCCCGTCGGCAACGGACGTTAACGGGATCGGCGCTTATTACGTTCACAACTGCGTCGTCACGACGATAAGCGGCAACATGGCGCTCGCCCCGGCCGACGGACAGACAACTTCACAGTACAATCTCGATCCGAACGGCCCCGCGGAATATGACGGCAAGGCGATCAAGCTTGGCGCAATGCCGGAGAACATATCCGAGCAGAACGCGCTCTACAATCCCTACGTCGCATATAAAGTAGGGGGTGAGAAAGGGAAGGTCATCGACACCCTTTCGATCGATATGAGGTACTACCTCAGACAGCACAACCACGCGTATTATCAGATCGGCATCTGGGTCACCGATAAGTTCGAACACGATGAAAACGGAGCGTACGACTTCACGGCTCAGCCCTACGCAAAGCTCCTGACGTCCGACGAAACGAATGCCGCCGATCACAGAAGGGCGGAGGACACCGAACATATCGACCTGACCGACGACGTCAGAAAGCTCAACAGCGAAGATATTTACGTCATTTTCCTCATGATCCGCGGAGCTGACAACAGCGCGGCGGGCGGGCGTATAAGAATTCAGGACTTCACCATCACCGCCACCCGGAAGGCGAAGCAGTCCGGCGGTTCGTCGGGCGGCGCCGTGATAAAGCAGGGGGAGGACGTCGTAATCAACGCAAACATTCCGTCGTCTTCGAGAATAAACGACATCGGCGCTTTCTATAATCACAACTGCGTCGTTACGACGATAAGCGGTAACATGGCGCTCGCTCCTGCAGACGGACAGACGACTTCACAGTACAATCTCGATCCGAACGGCCCGGAGGAAGTGCCGGACGCCGGAGGGACCCTCAGGAAGATAAAGCTCGGGGCCCAGCCGGAGAACACGGAAGGCAATGACAAGGTCTTCAATCCCTACGTCGCGTATAAGATAGCCGGCGACAGGGGCAACGTTATCGACACGCTTGAGCTCGATATAAGGTACTATCTTGCGGGACACAACCAGGCCTATTATCAGATAGGGATCTGGGTGACCGACAAATTCGAGCATGACGCAAATGGGGCCTTTGATTTCACGGCCAGGCCGTACGCAAAGCTCCTCACCTCGGGAGAGGGCGAGGCAAACGATCACAGGGGCGAGGCGGAGGTCATCGATCTCAGCAGTGCCGTCAAAAAACTGAACAGCAGGGACGTGTACGTTATCATCCTGCTCATCCGCGGAGCGGACAACTCGGCTGCGGGCGGAAGGATAAGGATACAGGATATGGCCCTTAAGGCCACCCAGAAGATCGCGTCCGCCGCGACCTCCGATCCCACGGTGTCCGCCGCGGTCGCCGGCGCCGTGTTCTGCGCGCTCGTTCTGCCCGCCGTCACAAAGATCCGCCGCAAAGCGGACTGAATCCGACAGAGTAATAAGTCCCTCCGGGGACAAAAAATAAAGGAGAAACAAATGAAAACAAGAAAGATAATTTCGGTTATCGTCACGCTATCAATGATAGCCTCATGCTTCACGTTCCTCTCGGTAACGGGAGGGGCGGCGGCAAGCAACAATATCAGCCTGACGTATAACTTTAACGGTATGACGTCGATCGCGATCGATACTGCAAACGAGCTTGCAGCCGACAAGATCGGCGCGTACGCCACGCATCTTATCGGTATCGCCAACAGCAACGGAAGGTGCCTTACCCCGGTTGACGATATCAAATCAGAGAGATACAGTCTCGATCCCAATACTCCCTCCACATACGGAACAAACGCCATGTTCCCGGGAGTCAAGCCCGAGGGAACGGAACTCGGACATTCTTCGAGAGTCGTTTACAATCCATACGTCGCATATAAAATCAGCGCCGATTCAGGTATGGCTATCGACCAGCTTACGGTTGATCTCGAGTATATCCTTGCACCTTTCAATCACGTGCGCAGCGAGATCGGTCTGTTTGTCACCGATGATTTTGACGCCGGCGTCAATACTACAACCGGAGAATTTGATTTTTCTGACAGCGTTCTCGGCACAGTGCTGTGCGGAAACGACCGTTCCGTAAGCACCGCCAACGTCGATATGAGGGCCTCAAAGGACGGTCCTATGACAGTAGATCTCACCAACGCCGTTAAAAAGCTTTCCGATACGTCGGAGGTTTACGTAATCGTAGTGCTTATGCGCGGCGCTTCTGACCTCGCCCGTGTCAGACTTTATTCTCTTGCCTTTTCGGCCACTCAGAAGGAAGATGAGGGCGCCGGTGATTCAGTCCTGTCGATCAATGCCGGGATAGCCGCGGCGACTGTTACTGATGATTACACAAAACAGGCTGATCCCGCGGCAATCAAGGCCTTCTACGTTCACAATGTTACGGTCGGCAACGGAAGCGTTAACAACGCGCTCATCCCGCTGAAGGGGATGTCAACGGCAAATTACGACCTTGATCCTGACAATACAATAAATACCGATAACGGAAACGTAAGGTTTGGCGCACAGCCTGAAAATATTGCTAACGAGAACGCTCTTTACAACTCTTACGTTGCATACAAGCTTTCAGCCGGCGAAGGAAAGGTTGTTGACAGCCTGAAAGTCGACATAAGTTATTATCTCAGAGTGGTTGGGAATCTCTGTTTTTATCAGGTTGGAGTATGGGTTGCAAATGAATTCTCCCATGATGCAAACGGAGCGTACGATTTTACTGCGAATGATTACGCCGCGCTTCTGACTTCATCAGATACTGCCGGCGTTGGAAATCACAAGAATCCTGTCAGCACACAGCTTGACCTCGATGATGCGGTAAAGGCACTTAACAGTCGTGATATCTACGTCATAATCCTCCTGAATAGGGGATATGAGGAATCCACAGATCAGGGCACTACGCAGAGAATGGGAGTCACAGCACTCAAGCTCACCGCCACCGAAGGCGAGCCGGCCGCCGCGCCCGCTCTTCCCGGAATCATCGCTTCGATCAGCGACGAGGCAGGCGACGACAAGATCGATCATCTCTATCTGAACGCCGCTATCAGCGCGTCCGAGACGAGACAGGTCGGGATCATCTTCTCCGACACTGAAGCAAGCTGCGAAGCCGGCGCGAAGCCGCTCTTCATCCGCGTTGCCGAGGAAGGCCACGGAAAGAGCGCAGGCGGCTTCATCCAGAGCGGATGCTACGGCTCAAACATCATTCTCGCCGAACACCTCGGCGGTGAGGAAGGCGACAGCGTCATCGCCGTTTACTGGCAGGAGATGCCGACAGGCACGCTCTACGCCCGCACGTTTGCAAAGAACAGCGACGGAACGTATGATTACGGCGCGGTCGCTGAAATATCTCTTTCCGACGGAACGAACGCTCTTCCGCTTGCGTATCTGGAATAAGGAGGACATGAAAATGCCGAAGGGAATAATGCTTTTAAGCACAAACGGAATTGAAAAATCAGTAGACGGGAAAGGTCCGATCGTACGCGGAACGTTTGTTGACGCCGCGGGAACGACCTATAATAACGCCACGCTCGTGTCCGGCGTCGTATACGCCGAGGACGGTTCGCTCGTAGGTACCGCCGCCAGCGGAACCTGGACAGACGCGTAAGATACGGCGGCAAAAGCCGTCTATCCGTGATCCGGAAACGGACAAAATAATAATCTGGGCATTCCTATGCCCGATCAAGTCAATAGCAGTTTAAAGATCGGCGGGCGGAGGACCAGGTGTCTTCCGCCCGCGTATTTGAACTACGCTTTAATACAGTATGAAAGAACAAAACGGCATGACGGGTAAGATCGTATTTCTGATCTTCCTGCTCACGGCTTTTGCGGCGGTCACGGTCGCGCTTGTTATCAGAATCGGGGATCGCCGGGCGACCGGGCATCCGGAGAGCGCAGCCGCGACGACCTATACCGACTCTCACGAAGCGATGGATATAACGGATATCGTAATAAAGACCGAGGGCGCGGAGCCGGCGATCGCCGCTTTTGTCGCTGCCGACAGCGAACTGATAAGTCTTTCGGGAGGGGCGTCGCACGGCAGCCTGACGGCGGAAACGGGCACACGCTCCGATATATTCAATGTTATAGATTTTAATGAAAAAGGCGCGTCCGCCGAGTTTACCGTCGACATAAGTTCCCCCGAGCCCCGGGATCCCGGGGAGCCCGTCGTTATCGCGATAAGAGAGATCCACCGTGAAAACGAAGAAGTGTTCGCTTATACCGTCAGCGTTGACGGGAGGGACGTCTATTTCAGAACTTACGGGCAGATCGCGTCGGCGCCGAACGTGCTTTACGTTCTCGTTCCGAGAAAAGATATAATCGACTTAGAAAACGTCACGGTGGGGATCACAAGCGGATCGGGGGCTGTTTTCTCGATATCCGACGTAACGGTATATACCCGCCTTTTTGAGGCAAACAGAGCGTCGGGCGCCGACGACCGGCTCGGTATTTATCTTCACAGCAGCGACTCCGTTGAAAAAGCGTACGAACATAGAAACGATTTCAAAGGATTTTCTTTCGATCTCTACCGGTTCGGTCTGCTCTTCAAGCTTGACTACATGAACAAAACGCCGGACGAGATCACGTCGTCTGTGATCCTGATGCTGAACGCCGCCGGTGAAAACGGCTGGGATATCCAGCTCATGCCGACGGTATACTGGGGACAGCCGAATCTGCCGGACGGGCAGAGCGGGATGATGACCGACGCAAAGTATCAGCAGATCGCATTCAACAGTCTCGACGGCCGGTATTACGGTTCCGTGCCGAACGTTTACGGCAGCACGGTCTGGATAACTTCGGCAAGCGACGTGCTTAACGGCGCTTTTACGTCAAAAATCGAGAGCGTGTTCAAAAGGATCGGGGGAATAGTAGGGCAGGCGAGGGCAAACGGCAGATTCGACGGCAGAGTCGCCGTAGTAATTGAGCACGGCGTCTGCTATAAAGGACCGGAGAGCTCGGTCGGCGTGACTTTCAACGCTCTCGACTGCGCGGATTTCGGCCCGCTCATGAAGGCGCTCGCGGCGGCGGACGGCGTTGATCTCGACCCGACGGACGGGCTCAGCCGAACGGAAAAGCTCTGGATGATAAAGCATCACGCCGATTATTTTCAGGAGCTTGCGGACGCGTATAACCGCGCTCTCGGCAGCGATTCGATAATCGTATCGGGGGCAAACGTGCGTTATCCGACGGAACAGACAGCCGACAACCTTCTGACTCACGGAGTTCAGTGGGCCGAGAGAAGCCCCGCTTACGGCGATATGCTCGCCTCGGGATGGAAATCCGGCGTCGGCGACGGAATGTACTCGAGCTCCGAGGATATGTGGTGGGATGACCCGAGATTCTATCAGTACAAGGCTGCCTACGGCAGGATAGGAACGGTCAATTTCGAGGTATCGTACAGCAGGTCGACGGATCTTACGGGGAGGCGCGGCCTTTTACGAAAGGCGTATGAGCTCGGATTCGAATATCTCACTCTCTTTAATGACTCGACCTCATACGGAACGGCGAAAATAATAGCCGATCTTGACTCGATAGGTAACGAAAAAGCCACGTATACGGTCAATCATTACGACGTTCCGCTGCTCGACGCGAATTTTAACCGTGACGTGTCGGTCGGCGACTGGAAAAAGATTTACGGGGTGACGGAATCCGCAAACGCGGTTTACGATACGAAAAACGGCGTTCTCAGGGTCGGAAACCCATCAGAGCCCGGCTATATCACCTTCAAGGTAGCCGCGGACGGGGTATCTGAAAACGGTCTGAAGCTCCATATCGAAAGCATG
>JAFTDQ010000078.1 GCA_017454075.1 Clostridia bacterium | reverse complement strand
GCATTGTTTCTACAACTTTTTGTTTGAATTCTCCTGTGTATCTCTTGTTCGGTATTCCTTTTGGCATGAAAAATGCACCCCCTGTTAGACATTATACAACATTGTCTAACTTTTGGGGTGCATTTCAGTTCAGGGTCGCGGATTTTGGTCGCTGAGCATTAAAGCCTTATTCTTCGGCTTTTTCGAATCTTTCGCAGCACGGGTCCGGTGCGGGAGCGGCGGGCTCCTCGGGTGCCGGCTCGGTGTGATTTCCGATTTCGGTCAGCTCGGAGAAAAGAACGTTTTTCGTCGCGGTGTCGACGACGTCCGACGGGACGATTATTTTCGCCGCCTTGCCGTCGGCGAGCTTTACGAGCGCTTCGTATTTCTTGAGTTCGAGCACGGCCGCGTCTATGTTTGCTTCTTTCAAGGCTCTGAGGCCGTCCGCCTCCGCCTGCTTCTGGAGGAGAAGCGCCTTCGCTTCGCCTTCCGCGCGAGCGATGCGCGCGTCGCGTTCACCTTCCGCCGCGAGCACGAGCGCCTGCTTGTCGCCCTCTGCGCGCGTAATGGCCGCCGCCTTGTGTCCTTCCGCCTGGAGCAGGGTCTCGCGGCGGTCGCGTTCCGCCTTCATTTCCTTTTCCATCGCGTTTCTGATCTCGGCGGGCGGCATGATGTTCTTGAGCTCGACGCGGTTGACCTTTATTCCCCACGGGTCGGTCGCCTTGTCAAGGATAAGCTCCATTTTGCTGTTGATGGTGTCGCGGGACGTGAGCGACTCATCGAGAGTGAGCTCGCCTACTATGTTACGGAGGGTCGTCGCCGTCAGATTGCCGAGCGCCTCGATCGGGTTTGTCACACCGTAGGTGTAAGCCATTGCGTCAAAAACTCTGAAATAAACGACGGCGTCGATCTGCATCGTCACGTTGTCCGACGTGATGACGGGCTGGGGAGGGGTATCGAGAACCTGTTCCTTCAGGTTTACGACGCTCCTGACAGATTCGATAAACGGGAACTTCAGGTGGAGTCCCGCGTTCCACGTCGTGCGGTATTTGCCGAGCCGTTCGATGACGTACTGCGTCGCCTGAGATACGACGCGGACGTTTTTTGCTATTACGGCAATTAAGAAAATCGCCGCGACTACCGTAAGAATGATTTCAAGCGGTCCCATAAGAATCCTCCTGGCTGCTTTTGTTTGTTTGTTATATGGTATCATAACAGCGCGTTTTTGTCAACCGGTACCGGTACCGAGGTTGCATTTTTTTTGCCCGTATGATACAATATGATCAACGAAAAACGGGGTGAAACTCATGGCGGAAAACAACAGCGCGGAGGGCAGGGAACTCTTTTGCGGAATCGTTTCGGTACGGACGGCGATATATACGATGGAGCGCCGCGCCGCCGGGGCGGATTATTTCAACGACAGAAAAATAGAAAAGATTTATATTGACAGAAAGCGCGCGGAGCGCGGGAAAAAGGAATATTCCTGGCTCGCTCACCGTGCGGAGGACCTCGGATTTGAGACGGCGGTTGTCGACGGAAGTTTTTTTGAAGAAAACGTCCGCGGGTCGGGTCACGGCGGGATAGCCGCTTCAGTCACGGAGCGGACGCTCCCGCGGCTTGACGCCGACGATCTGCCGGAAAACGGTTATTCCGTCATGCTCGAGGGGATAGAGGATCCCTTCAATCTCGGGTTTGCGATAAGATCGCTCTACGCCGCCGGCGCCCGGAGCGTGATCATCCCTGAGCACAACGCGATGTGTTCCGGAGGGACGGTCGCGAGATCTTCAGCCGGCGCCTCGGAGCTTATGCCGGTGTTCGTTTCCGACTCCGCCGGCGCCGTCGACGCGGCAGGGAAAAGGGGCTTATACGTGGTATGCGCCGACGAGCGCGGCGAACCCGTCGGGGAGGCGAAAATCCGTTTTCCGCTTCTGCTCGTCATCGGAGGAGAAAAGCGCGGTATTTCCTCGGCCGTGACCGAGCGGGCGGACCGGCTTGTCAGGATAGTATACGGCAGGGAATTCGGCGCGTCGCTCTCAGCAGCGTCGGCCGCCGCGGTTCTCGGGTTTGAAATGCTCCGTAAAATGACGGAATAACGATCCGGGGTGACAATGATGGAAGGTATAATAACGTTTTTCAGAGAAGTGGCGTGCAAAGTGCCGTATGAAGACAGATACGAGACGTATCCCGACGAGGGAATACTTCTGCTTCCGGAATCATATTCCGACGAAGGCGAGCCGTCGAGACTCGTTATATCGTGTCACGGAGCGGGAGGGACGGTCGAGACAGACGACTCGCAGGTCGTTTGGCAGGTGATGACGAAATATCTCCTCGCAAACGGATTTGCCGTCACGGACATGGCGGGGCTTCCGAAAGAATACTGCAAAAAATACGGCATAGACCCGTTCAACAACGTCGGGGCGCCGCTCGCGGTGGATTCGTACGTTTCCGGATACGAATGGTGCGTTTCGAATTACAACCTGAAAAAGGAGGCGCTCATACACGGGGCTTCCATGGGAGGGATATCATCTACGAACGTGGTGCTGAGCGGGAGGATCCCGATCCTTGCTCAGACAGGCTTCTGTCCCGTTCTCGACGCGTATAACGAGATATATCTTCATCCGTGGTCAGACGGTCTGCCGAAGACGGCGCTTGAAAAGATGTATTCCCTCGGGGACGGAAAATATGACGAAGACAAAATCGCCCCTTTCAATCCGATGACGAACCCGGGTATCCGTAACTACCCCGTCCCCGTCCGGTTCTGGCACTGCGCAGATGATATAGTCGTTTCGCCGGAGGTCACCGGTACGTTTGTGGAAATGATATGCTCGTACGGAGGCGACGCGAAGCTGACCCTTCTCCCATCGGGAGGGCATGAGCCGCAGCTTTACGGACCTCCGATTGAAAATCCGTCGGGGATCGACGTTTACCGCGGCGAAAAACTTGAAATAACCGAGGCGGTCGAAGGCGTTTTCAGAACGTTGCTTGAATTCCGCTGAATCGCAGGAGACGCAGAAATGAACGGTAAAAATCTTCACGTAAGAATAGTTTCGTCGCTTGAAAAAGGTATCATCGGCGATCCTGTTGAAAAATATCCGGAGCTGAAAAGCATATCCGTGCTCACGGGAGAAAAACTGAGCTTTCAGCTTTTCATAAAGACCGACCGCACGGAAGGAAATGTGAGCACGAGACTGTTCACGTTCAGGGTCGAAGGGGCGGAGATGATCGCCCGGGAAGTCAGGCAGGTCTATGACGATCTGCCAAAATATCACTGTGACGGCTCGGATCGTGACGGCCTTTTTATTCACAGCGCGAGCGGGATGTATCCCGACGTGCTCGAGCCGACAGACTGTGACAGGATACGCCCGGCCGAGGACGTCCTTACGGCGATATGGTTTGACGGCCGGTTTTCCGAACCCGGCAGGCGGACCGTCACGGTGAGACTGTCGGAAAACGGCTCGGAGATCGCATCTGCTTCGGTCGATGTGACGGTGGTCGGTGCGGCCCTCCCCAGGCAGGAGCTGATTTTCACTCAGTGGTTTCACTGCGACTGTCTGTCATCCTTTTACGGCGTCCCGGTGTTCTCGGAGGAGCACTGGAGGATAATCGGGAATTATATGCGGCTCGCCGCGGAAAACGGCGTAAACTGCATACTGACTCCGATTCTCACTCCTCCGCTCGATACCGAGCCGGGCGGAGAGCGCCCGACAGTCCAGCTCGTTTCCGTGACTGTCGGAAGGGAAGGCTATTCCTTTGATTTTTCGCTTCTGAAACGCTATATAGATACTGCAAGGCGCTGCGGAATAAAATATTTTGAGATATCCCATCTGTTCACTCAGTGGGGCGCCGCTTTTGCTCCCAAGGTGGTCGGCATGGTCGACGGTGAAGAGCGCCGCATTTTCGGCTGGGATACCCCGGGAACGGAAGGCGAATATCCGCGCTTCCTGTCGGCGCTGCTTCCCGAACTGGTTTCGTTTCTGAGAAGCGAAGGCATACTTGAAAAATGCCGTTTTCACATATCCGACGAGCCGTCGGCGGAGCACCTTGAAAATTATCTTAAAGCCAAGTCTGTCGTGGAGCCGTATCTGTCGGGATGCGTCGTAATCGACGCGCTTTCGTCCGTTGAGTTCTTCAGAAAAGGGATAGTCGATACCCCGGTGCCTTCCACAGACCATATAGGGCCGTTCCTGAATGAAGAAATCAGCGAGCGCTGGGCGTATTACTGCTGCGGGCAGTGGAACAGGGTCGGGAACCGATTTATCGCTTATCCGGCTTTCAGGAACAGGATCCTCGGGATACAGCTTTACAAATACGGCATAAACGGATTCCTTCACTGGGGGTACAACTATTATTACGGAATGGGATCGAGGCGGCTGATCAATCCGTATCTGACCCAGTCCGGCGACGGGCAGGTCCCCGGGGGAGACGCCTTTTCGGTGTATCCCGGAAGCGGAGGCGTGCCGCTGCCCTCTTCGAGACTCTTCGTATTCTTTGAAGCTCTGCAGGATATGTCTGCGCTTAAACTTTGCGAAAAGATAATCGGAAGGGAAAAGACAGTGAGTTTGATAGACGGGCTTGCCGGTTTTGACGTCACATTCGCCGATTATCCGAAGGACGCCGGATATATCCTTTCGCTAAGAGAAAAGGTGAACGGGATAATCGCCCGCGGATCCGAATAGAGCTTTTTCGGGGCGGCGTATTCCGTCAATAAAAATCACTCTCCGTTCATTTCCGGAGGGTGATTTTTTTCTCGGAATGTGGTATAATATCCGGGAAAATAATAAAAAGCGGCGGAGGACAGACCATGCTCAAAAACATACCCCCGGTAATATCCCCGGAACTTCTCAGAATACTTGATGAAATGGGCCACGGCGACGAGATCGTTATCGGCGACGGAAACTTTCCGGCAGAATCGGTAAACGGACGCACTGTCCGGGCAGACGGCCACGGAGGCGCCGAGATACTCGACGCAGTGCTGTCCCTTATCCCGGTAGATATCCACGTGCCGGAGAACCTGATCCTTATGGAGGTGATGCCCGGGGACGACGTCGAAACTCCGATATGGGACGAATACAAACGCATAGCCGAAGAACGCGAGCCCGGAAGGGCGCGCTTCGGCACGGTTGAAAGATTCGCGTTTTATGACCGCGCGAAAAAGGCCTACGCGGTTATCGCGACGGGCGAGCGCGCGCTTTACGCCAACGTGATCGTCAAGAAAGGCGTTATAGTCTGAAAATGATAAACAAAGAATACAAACTTTACGGCGACGGGATACACGACGACACCGACGCGCTCCAGGGTCTTATCGATTCTTCGGACGGCGAGCTGGTACTGAACGATCCCGGAAAATGCTATCTTATCTCGCGCACTATCACGCTTCCGTCCGATTTCAGACTCGTCATGCCGGAAGACGCGACCGTGAGGCTTCGCGACGGCTCGAACTGTCTCATGCTGATGAACAGGATGAAAAGAGACGCCGCTGAGCGCCACGGCCCGTTTTCGGGGTTTTCAACTTATCTTGACGTGTATTCTCCGGAATCGTCGTGCAGGAACATTGAGCTTGTCGGCGGGATATGGGACGGAAACAATATGAATCAGAGACCGAACCCGCTCGTGACGGGCGACTTTTCGGACCCTGATTTCAACGGGCACGCGATCCTGTTCTACAACGTGACGGGTCTGAAAATCTCGAACGTCACGGTAAAGGACCCGACGAATTTCGGCATAACGCTCGACAACGTGAAGGATTTTACCGTTGAAAACATAAGGTTCGATTATAATCTCGGCAACCCCGAGACGATATGCATGGACGGCGTTCATCTCTGCGGAAACTGCGCTCACGGCGTGATCAGGAATCTTGAGGGAACCGTCTACGACGATCTCGTCGCGCTGAACGCGGACGAGGGCTCGAGCGGAGATATCTGCGATATATTCGTCGACGGGATAAGCGCCGAAAACTGTCACAGCGCGGTAAGGATCCTCAGCTGCACAAAGTCGGTGCGGAACGTTGTCATTAAAAACATAAGCGGGAGCTATTACCAGTACTGCGTCGGATTTACGAAGTTTTACGACGACAGGACGTCCGGCGTCATGGAAAACATTACGATAGACGGCGTCAGGGCGTCAAAGGCCGAGCGGACGGTATATCCGTATCCGGATTCGTTTGTTTTCCCGTTTATATATATCGAATCTCAGACCAGGGTGAAAAATCTGGCCGTAAAAAATCTGCTCAGAATAGAGCGGACCACACCTGTCGAGACCTTCTTCATCGGAAACGAAGCGGAGGTCGACGGTTTTCTTATTGAAAACGTGAGGACAGAGAATTACACGGGAAAAATGATGCCTCTTATGGTTCAGTACGGCTCGGTGAACGGAATGACGATGAAAAACACCGTCACCGTATCCGATATATGATGAAGGGATTCGGGGAGCTCGACCGCTATCTCGGAGGGCTTGCCGAAAACGGCGTTCCGGGATGCGAGCTCTCGGTGTTCTTTCACGGGGAAAACGTTTTCAGGGAATGTTACGGCCACGACGACGAGTTTCTTGAAAGAAAAACGTCCCGTGAAACCATGTATATGCTCTATTCCATGACAAAGGTGTTCACGTCCTTCGCGGCGATGAAACTTGTTGAGGAAGGAAAGCTCGGGCTTGACGACCCTGTCGCGAAATATCTTCCGGAATACGGAAAACTGACGGTCAGCGACGGGGGCGTTATACGTCCCGCACGTGAGACGCTCACCGTGAGGCATCTCATGTCCATGCAGGGCGGATTTGATTACGACACGTCGTTCCCCGGTATAGTTAAGGCAAACGAAGAGGCCGGCGGGCACGGTTCGACGCGCGAGCTCATCTGCGCGCTTGCCGGCAAGCCGCTTTCATTCGACCCCGGGACGGACTATCAGTACAGTCTCTGCCACGATATACTCGCGGCGGTGATCGAGGAGGTCGCCGGCGAAAGATTCGCCCGCTACATGGCCCGCACGTTATTCGGGCCGCTCGGTCTGACATCGATGCGCTATCATCCCGGGGAAACGGAAGACCCCGGCCGGATCGGGTACATGTGGGCGACCGGCGGGGTGGACGGGCGGACCCTTAAAACCGACTTCATGAGCAACGTCCGCGGGGTAATCATGTCGGACAAGTATGACAGCGGCGGAGCGGGGCTTTTCGGCACCTGCGACGACTACGCGAAATTCGCCGACGCCGTTGTTCGCGGTGAACTTATCGGCAGGCGGACGATCGCCCTGTGGCATACCAATCAGCTTTCCGGAAAATCGCTCGCCACCTACCGGCGCGAAAAGCCGGAGTACGGCTACGCCCTCGGCGTAAGGATCTTTACGGACGAAAGCCGTCCCGCTCTCATGAATGAGTTCGGCTGGGACGGGGCAGCCGGTTCATACGTCATGATGGACGAAAAAAACGAGATTGCCGCGGTATATACTCAAAGCGTTCACGGCTGCGGCGTCGCGTTCAGAGAAATACATCCCGCGATAAGAGACTGCGTTTACAAAACGCTCCTCGGAGCGGACTGAAAAAGGGAGAAATAACCAAAAATGAGCGAAAGATGTGTTGGAACGGTATCAAGAGGGATCCGCTGCCCGATAATCAGACAGGGGGACGATCTAACCGAAATAGTAACTGATTCGGTCCTGAAAGCCGCGGAAAACGAAGGATTTGAGATCCGCGACAGAGACGTAATATCGGTCACCGAGTCGATAGTCGCAAGGGCGCAGGGAAACTACGCCTCGGTCGACGACATCGCCGGGGACGTTAAAAGCAAAACCGGAGGGAAAACCGTCGGCGTGATTTTCCCGATCCTTTCCCGCAACCGCTTCGCGATTTGTCTGAGAGGCATTGCGCGCGGATGCGAAAAGATAGTTCTGATGCTGAGCTACCCGTCGGACGAGGTGGGGAACGCTCTTATAACGCTCGACGCGCTCGATGCGGCGGGCGTAAATCCGTATTCCGACGTTCTCACTCTTGAAAAATACCGCGATCTTTTCGGCTACGGAGTCCACGAGTTTACCGGTGTGGATTACGTCGCTTACTACTCCGATCTCATAAAGAGCGAGGGCGCGGAGGCCGAGATCGTGTTTTCAAACAGAGCGCAGACGATTCTTGACTATACCGATACGGTCATAAACTGCGATATACACAGCCGCGCGCGTACAAAACGCATTCTTAAGGCGGCCGGCGCGAAAACGGTCGTCAGTCTCGACGATATTCTTACCTCCCCGGTGAACGGGTCGGGATATAATGAAAAATACGGCCTTCTCGGCTCCAACAAATCGACAGAGGAGAAGGTCAAGCTCTTCCCGAGGGACGCCATGCCGCTCGTGCTCGGGATACAGAAAAAGATCCTTGAAAAGACAGGCAAGCACGTCGAGGTGATGGTGTACGGAGACGGCGCTTTCAAGGATCCGCAGGGCAAGATATGGGAGCTCGCCGATCCCGTGGTATCGCCCGCCTTCACGGACGGGCTTGTCGGCACGCCGAACGAGCTCAAACTCAAATATCTCGCAGACAACGATTTCAGCGATCTGAGCGGCGAGGCGCTTAAAGAGGCAATATCCGCCTCCATCAGGAGGAAAGACGGCGACCTCAAGGGTCAGATGGCGTCCCAGGGTACGACGCCGCGTCAGCTGACCGATCTCATCGGCTCGCTTTGCGATCTTACGAGCGGCTCGGGCGACAAGGGGACGCCCGTCGTGCTCGTTCAGGGATATTTTGACAACTATACGAACTGAAAATAAAAAACGGAGGAAACAAAAATGATCATCACGACAACAGAACAGATCGAGGGCAGGAAGCTTCAGATAATCGGTCTCGTAAAAGGCAGCACGGTCCAGTCCAAGCATCTCGGGAGCGATATAGGCGCAAGTCTCAAAAATCTCGTCGGCGGAGAGCTGAAGGGATATACCGATATGCTTGACAAGGCGCGTCAGATAGCGACAGGAAGACTTATCGACGACGCAGCGTCACAGGGAGCCGACGCCGTAGTCGGCGTAAGATACACCACGTCTGCGATCACACAGGGCGCGGCCGAGGTCATGGCCTACGGAACAGCCGTAAAATTCATAGACTGAGGATACTGAAATGGTACAGGGAAACGTAAGACCGGCGGAAATGAAACGCATCACCACCCCCGAGCTCGCCGCGTCGTTTATTGACGAACAGGTCGCGGCGCTCCGCGGGCAGATAGGGGACGGGCGCGTGCTTCTCGCGCTTTCGGGCGGAGTCGACAGCTCGGTCGTCGCGGCGCTTCTGATAAAGGCGGTAGGCAAACAGCTCACCTGCGTTCACGTAAACCACGGACTTCTCCGCAAAGGGGAGCCGGAACAGGTCATAAGGGTCTTCAGAGAACAGCTGGGCGCCGATCTCGTATACGTTGACGCGGTTGACAGATTTCTTGACAAGCTCGCCGGCGTTTCGGATCCCGAGCAGAAGAGAAAGATAATCGGCAAGGAGTTTATCGACGTATTTGCGGAGGAAGCGAGAAAGCTCGACGGGATCAGATTCCTCGGGCAGGGTACGATCTACCCCGACATCCTCGAAAGCCACGGAGTAAAGGCGCATCACAACGTCGGAGGTCTTCCCGAAGATCTCAATTTCGAGCTTGTCGAGCCCGTCAAACTTCTTTACAAGGATGAGGTCCGCGTAGTCGGCAAGGCGCTCGGACTTCCCGACAATATGGTATATCGCCAGCCGTTTCCGGGTCCCGGGCTCGGCGTCCGCTGCGTCGGCGCCATCACACGCGACCGCCTGGACTCGCTCAGAGAGGCGGACGCCATCGTGCGCGAGGAAATCGAAAAGCTTCCCGAAATACCGTGGCAGTATTTCTGCACCATCCCGGATTTCAAATCGACAGGAATAAAAGACGGAAAACGCTACATGGGCTGGGCGGTCATAATCCGCGCGGTAAACACCGTCGACGCCGTCACGGCGACCGTGCCCGAGATTCCTTTCTCCGTCCTCACGGCGATCCGCGACCGCGTGATCTCAACCGTCCCGGTGGTGAACCGCGTCCTCTGGGATATCTCGGAAAAGCCCGTCGCGACGATTGAATACGAGTGAACCGCCGCCCCGCAATGTCGGATTTATACGATATCAAAACAGACCCCTCCCGCGGTTTCGCGGGAGGGGTCATGTTGTTTACAGTTTTTTCAGCATAAGATAATCGTCGTCGTAGCTCCCGTCGGGATATTTCATCCCGTGCGGCCGGGTCCCGTAGACCGTGAAACCGAATCTGAGATAAAGCGCAATCGCGCGGAGATTTCCGGATTCCACCGTAAGCTCGATCTGCTCATATCCGGCTTCTTTCGCAAATCTGATGAGCCGTTCCATAAGGGCGGAGCCGATCCCGAGACTCCAGAAATCCTTTCTGACGGATATCCCGAGCTCGGCGCGATGACTTACCCGGCTTTTTGCACCGTGTGAGGAAATATCGGCGAGGGCTGCGATCCGGCCGTCAAGCTCCGCGGTCAGCATGAGGCAGCGCGGATCATCCAGGCGTTCGGCGAGGATCGCCGCCTCATCTTCTTCGGTATAAGAGAACTCTTCGGGGGTGCGCAGCAGAAACGGCGTTTCTCCCAGCATGATTTTCATGTACCCGAGAACCGGCGCAGCGTCCTCCGGCCCGACGGAGCGGATTATACAGCTCCGCCCGTCCCTCAGCATGATTTTTTCGGCAGAATAAAACATATCGTTCTCCGGTCAGTTTCCGTTTTCCGATATTATATCACAGAAGGCTTCTCTGCGCAACGGTTATCCCGTCGCAATCGCCGCAGGCGGCGAGAGGGTCCGGTCACGCGGAGCGAATAACACAAATGGGACAGCGAACGCTGTCCCATTTGCGCCTGGTGAGGTGAATTATACTATCAAGCGCAACAGAAAAAATGCCTTCATTTCAGTACATATTCGTCGGCATTATCTCCCAGCCCTCGGCGTACGAAACGTCGCCTTCGAGCATAATACCGCGGCTTTGCGGGTCGGGATAGACACGTCTCGCTATCGCCTGACGCTCGTTAGCGAATATCTCGATGACAGAATTGTCAATAAGTATGGTGAATGAGAGCTTCTCCCCATTCTTAAGCTCAAACGGCATTGTCTCGGTCTTGAGATACTGTTTTCCCGAGTGCGTCATGTCGCAG
Source organism: Clostridia bacterium (assembly GCA_017454075.1). The sequence goes on along the minus strand of JAFTDQ010000078.1, from coordinate 37 downwards.
ACGAGAAGTTTTTTGTCATCGTCGTAATAAACGTGCG
>JAFTDQ010000077.1 GCA_017454075.1 Clostridia bacterium | reverse complement strand
TGGTGATGGTGGTGTTCGTGTTCCTCTTTTTCCATCTCGTCAAGGAGCTTTTTCAGCTCCGCCTCGGCGGTTTCGGTGTTTTCCATCGCCGAGAGCATCGCCTGTCCGTCGAGATCGTCCCAGTCGGTCGTGACGACTGTCGCGCCGGGATTGAGTTCCCTCACGACCGATACCGCCTGTTCGATCGACGCGCGATCCATTTTTCCGGTACGTGAAAGGATCACGGCAGTCGCGCTTTCGATCTGGTTTTTATAGAACTCCTCGAAGTTTCTCAGATACATGCGGCACTTTTTCGCGTCGACGACGGCCGTCATGCAGTTGACGGTAAGTCCTTCGACTCCGGCGCCGAGCACCGCGGTCGCGACGTCGGAAAGCTTGCCGACGCCTGACGGTTCAATTATGATCCTGTCCGGCTCAAAATCCGAGCAGACTTTTTTGAGCGCCTCGGCAAAATCGCCGACAAGAGAACAGCAGATGCATCCGCTGTTCATTTCGGTGACGTTCACGCCGGCGTCTCCGAGAAACGCGCCGTCGATACCTACCTTGCCGAATTCGTTTTCAATGACGACGACCTTTTCACCGCGCTTAGAGAAGACCTCCGCGAGGAGCTTTTTTATCAGCGTCGTCTTTCCGGCTCCGAGAAAGCCGGATATAATGTCAGTTTTGATCGTTTTCATACCGATATTCACGGAAAACCGATTTTATCAGTCTTCGTCTCCTTCGGGGCCTTTAAGCCCCTCAAACACGCTTTCGTCGATCTTTGCGGGCACGTCAATCTCCTCGAAGCCTTCTCCGTAAATGAACTCGACGCCTTCGGTGAGCTTTTCAAGCTCTTCTTCAACGTAGTCGCTTATCATCATGGAAGACGCGAAGCTTCCATCTTTCCCGGTGAAATAGACGATCTCATACTCCCCGTCAAGGTTGAGAACGAGAAGGTCGCCCGCTTTTCTTTCCTCCGAGTTCAGCCATTTGGCGATTTCGGGATTTCTCCAGTCCGGAACCCCCATAAATTCCGCCCCGGTAAGGGTCGGCTCGTCGTCTTCCTCTTCGCCGGACTCGGGTTCTTCTCCGACTTCGGGTTCTTCGCCTGCCTCGGGTTCTTCGCCGGGCTCGTCCGAAGTCTCCGGCGTGTCGATGACCTCCGGGATCTCGTCATCTGACGACGACTCGCCGTCCGTTTCGTCGTCATCGCCCCAGTCGATGTCTATATCTGTTTCGCTTGACGCTTCGATAATACCCTTGATATATTCAACGGCTTCCTCTGTTGAAAGCGCTTTGATGGCCTCGACGGTCTCCAAGGGATCATAATTCGCGTAAAGAATGTAGTAGTCGAACATCGCGCTGTCCCTTATCTCACGTTCGTCGTTGATACGGACAAAAACGTCGCCGTCCTGCTCTGTTCCGAAAGCAAACGCTCCGGGAATATCGACGTATGCGAGCCGCAGGAGCGCGGGATCGGTGAAGTCGGCGATATGAAGCGTCTCAACGCCCTCGCCGTTCAGCGAAGCGATGAAATCCTTTATAGACTGTTCCTCGTCTTCCAGTTCTTTCGAAAGAAGCTCTCTGAGCTCGGCTACGCGCTCTCCGTGTATGACGGTATAGACCGGGGCCTCGAACATGTAGGACTGTTCCTCTCCGTTCATGAACGCCGAAATCTCTTCTTCGGAGAATTTGTGATCCTCTATGACGGACTTATACTGCTCCGCGAGATACGAAAGTTCGAAAAAGTTCTTTACGTCTTCTTCAGAGATACCGCCGAACATCTTCTGAGTAAGCTCCAGATAGCTCGCGTATCCCTGTTTCTTCGCCGCCTCGTCGGCTTCCGCAAACGCATCGGCAAGTATCTGATCGTCGACCTTCACACCCTCGCGTTTTGCGGATTCCGCGCATACGAGCATCTGCCTGAGGGATTTGTCAAGCTCTCTGCGGATAAAAGCGAGCATCGAGTCGCCGGGATTCAGCCCGAGCATCTCGCCGGCGCTGGCAAATTCGTCGCTGAGTTTGATTTCGCCGAGAGTCTTGTCGCCCGTGAGGTCTTCTTCCGTGACAAGGCCGAAGAGTGAGAGCATGGCGGCAGCGGTCGACCACGTCATTTTGAGATATCCCTCGTAAAGCGTGCGGGATATGCTTGACGAGCCGAGCGCAATGGCTATGTCGGCGCTCGGGTCGACGATGGGCTCGGCGGATGTTGATTCTTCCGGCTTTTCAGTGCCGCTCACCGGATCGGTGATAACGGCGCCCGTCGTTTCCGCGGGCTTGTTTGCTCCCGTTACGCAGGAGCTCATGATCATGCATACCGCGATAACGAGCGCGGCGATCCTGAGAATTACGTTGTTTTTCATTTTGTTTTTTGTTCCTTTCAATGTTAGCTTTTATGGTTCAGTCGTCCGATTCGGCTCTTTTCAGCAGAGTTCCGATGTCATCCGGCGTAAACACGTATTCTTTTCCGCAGAAGCGGCATCCGACGCGGGTCTCGGGATCCTTCGCCATGTCGAGGAGCTCCTCGCGTCCCGTTGAGATCAGGGCTCTTTCGACCCTCTCCCGACTGCAGGTACAGCGATAAACGGGAGAAAACGAATCCAGCACCTCCATCCCGATTCCGCCGAGCACTTTTTCGCAGACGCCGGAGGGGGTCATTCCCGATGAAAGCATCGCGGTCATGGGCGGAGCTTCGTTCACCAGCCGCTCGACCTCGGCGGCCGTGCTTTCGTCAGCCGACGGAAGAAGTCTGATAAAATATCCTCCGGCGGCGGCGACGCGCCCGTCTTTTCCGACAAGCACTCCGAGCGCGCAGGCGGTCGGAGTCTGCTCGCTCTCCGCAAAATAGGACGTAACGTCCTCGGCGATCTCTCCGGAGACCAGCCGGACCTGCCCGGTGTACGGCTCTCCCGAGCCAAAATCGCGCACGACGGACAGATACCCGTCCCGTCCGACGGCGCCTCCTACGTCGAGTTTCCCGTCGCCTCTCAGCGGCAGATCCGCCGAGGGATTTTCAACGTATCCGCGTACGTTTCCAAGACTGTCGCTGACTGCGATGAGCGTCCCCGCCGGACCGCCTCCGTTCACGCGGAGCGTCGCCGACGCCTCGGGTTCCTTGAGAAGCTGACCGGTGAAGGCGGCCGCCACGAGAAGCCGGCCGAGCGCCGCAGTACAGACGTTGCTCGTCCCGTGTATCCTCTGCGCCTCGGCCACAGCGTCCGTCATATCGGCCGCCATGGCAAAGACCGCCCCGTCATTCGAAAGCGCTCTTATGAGATTTCCCACGGCTTATTTTTTGTTGAATCTGTTGAGCCAGAGCAGCCCGACGTCGATCGCGTCGTAAAGACCGTTCTTTTCAAACTGCTTGACGAGTCTGTCGGCAGGCGATTTGCTCTCGTCGGTGCTGGTCACCTGTACAATAATGAGATCGGGGACCTTGTCCGTTCCCGTCGGGGTGTTCACCTCTTTTTCGGTCAGGACCATGAGATAGAGGACGTAATCATCGCTCATATCTCCGTAGCAGAACATATTTCCGTGCCTGACGAGGGGTTTGTCCTTATAAACGGTGTAGCCGCCGTTTATGTTTTCGGTTTTGTAATCTGACATTTATTCCTCCGGCGTTCCGGGCGGAACGCTGTTTGTTCATTAACGATATATTATACATCAGCCGACCGTTTTTGTCAACTGCGCGGGCGCAAAAAAGCTCCCCGCAGGGAGCTCTCTGCAATCTATCTTATGATCCTTATCTCCGATCTTATGACGGAGGAATCGGGCAGAACGGTGCCTTCGCGGACCTTAAAGTCCGCACTTTCTCCGTCGATCACGACTTCTCGCACGGCCTCCGGGTCGCCCAGACGAAAGACTTTCACCCGAAGCGGCCGTCCGAGGACCGTTATCGTCTCGCGGCTTCCTTTTCTTTCATAGGTCCCCCACGTATCGGACAATCCCCAGATCGTGAAGAGATCCCCGCCGACCGCCGGCAGAAACCCTATCGTTTCATGCGGCATGTCAAAAACGAATCCGGATGCGATCGCCATGAGCGCAAAGCATGACATGGGCCGCGCGTAGTTGCTCCCGCACTCGATCTCGTTGTACGGGTTGCGTTTTTCCCCGTCGTATCTGTCACGGACGGCACTGACGACCGATTCCGCTTCCGATCTCATCCCCTCTGAAAGAAGCAGCCCGGCAAACGCGTATTCGAATCCCGTCATGCACTCCTCTGCGTACGGTATCGGTATGACAGGTTTTTCTGCCCCGGTGTAGTCGCATATTATGCTCCCGCTCTCGTCGTTCAGCGCAAACACCCTGAGAGTGTTTGAAACGTCGCGCAGCCGTTTTTTGAAATTGCGCTCCATCATTGATCGGAGCGCCGTCTTGGTTTTTTCGGGATCGAATATCCTTCCGAGACCGAGAACGGAGGAGTGCCACTGACCGAGCATCTGGTCTATCTCAGACCCCCCGGCGATCTGATATTTCAGCTCCTCCGCCTCTTCGTTCCAGTAATTCGGACAGTCGAATCTGTCCGGATACTCCCTGCTTTTCAGGTCTATCTTCTGGCAGAAATATTTGCCGTTGAAAAGCTCTCCGTTCAGGTACTTTCTGCCGTTTTCAAAGAGGGAGCGGTACAGCCCCTCGTCGGGGTCGCCGAGCCGCCCGGCAATTTTCACCGCCGCCGCGAGCGCCGCGAGATACATTCCCTCAAGCCACGAGGATGGACCGAACAGTTCCATGTCGAGGGTGTGGTGCTGTCTGCCCTCAAGCACTCCGTCGCGGTCGGCGTCCCACGCGTCGCCGTTTCCTTTGTCCCAGAAGAACGAAAGTACGCGCTTCGCGGTCTTCCACGCCTCCCCGAGCCACTTATCGTCGCCGGAGATCATCCATTCGCGGTAGACCTTGAAGACGGTCGCCGCCTGTCCGTCAACGCACGGCCTGAAGCCGCCGGGATCGGCGCCGAGCGGGAGTTTTGTCCTGAACACCATCGCTCCGTTTTCCCGCACGTCGTACCTGAGCTCGCATTCCCTGAGCGATCTTTCAAGCTCCGGGAAGAGAAAGCACAGCGCGTAAGCGTAGCTCCATACGTGGGTGCACGTCCCTTCGCAGGAACCCTCCTTTTCGTGAACGCCCTCCCATCCGTAAAAGGTCCCGTCCTCAAGAAGGAGCACCGTCGGGGATTTAAGGACGCAGAGCGCCGAGCTTATCGCACTCGTCACGTCCCCTCCGAGCGACACGCCAAGAAGCGCGTCGCGGAAGATCTCCGACTGCTTTTTCAGCCTTTCGTATTCTTTCATAACGTAGTCGTTCGTCGCGGACGAATCGCCGAAAAGCACGGCGTATCTGTTTTTCCAGGCGCCGGGCTCGCCGCTCCAGTAATTCGAGCAGTTGGGCGAGTTCCATGTGAGAACAAAGCGGCAGGACGACGACGATGCGCGCCCGAGCCGGCAGTAAACAGAGCTGACGTCGCTCGAGCCCGGCTCGGCGTATTTTCTCGGATGAAGCCGCCCCTCCGAAAGTTCGCGCCAGAAAACGCACATTGCGTCGACCCAGCCGCCCCGGTACCAGTTTTCGACGACTTCCGCGCTTTCCGATACGCAGGTCAGGGTCATGTCCCCGTAATCCGTGTCGTCCTTTTCTTTTCCGGCGTTTTTCATGAAAACGCCCTTTGCTCCGCCGATCCCGACGGCCGTGTTTTCGGAAACCCCGTAAGGGTTCTGAAGCGTGAAACAGACGGTGAACCCGACGCCGGGTTCCCTGCTTTTTACCGAGATGTCGAAGACAGCGGCCGGCAGGGCCGAGTCTTTCACGTTCTGCGGAATAAAGGGATTGAAAGCGGTCAGCGTGACCTCCGCCGGAAATCCGGGGTCTGAAAAGGTCAAGCAGGCGAACGGGAACTCACCCTTGAAAACCGTTTTTTCAAAATGCGGAAAACCGGCAAGTGTGCTCGTCTCGGGACCGTAACCGTAGCCGTAATACTTCCCGCCGGAGTATTTTCCCATATAATCCTTTATCCAGTCCCCCTGGAGCACTCTCGTATCCGAGCGCCCGTCGGGGAACTCCGCGCGGATCGCTATATGCGTATATCCGTTATAGCTCCCTTTGTCCGGGCGGTTGAATATCTCCCAGTCGACGAGATGACCGACGCCGTTCAGCCCTATGCTTCCGGTGCCTATCCCTCCGAGCGGGAAGACGATCTCTTTCAGTTTGTTTCCTTCGTAAATCACAGCAGACAGACCATTTCCTTTGCTATGTAGTCGGCGAGTTTTTCTTTCAGCGTTCCGTACGGGTGAACGCCTATCTCGTCTCCGAATCTCTTTATTATCTGCCTCGAAACGCCTGAGCGGGCGTAAGTGTCGATAACGGGGCAGGCGCAGAATCCGGCGACCTTCCGTATCGCCTCCGCCTTTTTATCCTGAGTTTCCGGGGAAAACGCCGAGTTGTCGCCCAGCCAGTCGTATCTCAGTCCGTTATCAAGCGACGCGCGCAGCGGGGTAGCAACAAAGATCCTCGCAAACGGGAACACGCACTGAAGCGTTTCGATCCCCCATCTGAGGGCGGAGCACAGTCCGCGCCTGTCAAGATCTCCGTATTTCATTCCGAGGACCCGGTCGGCGTCAAACGGGAACGCTGTCTGCCGCGACCTTCCGTCGTTCGTTCCTATCGCGATGTAAATGACGTCGGGTTTTCCGACCGTGCCCCGCCCGGTCAGCCCGTCGAGACGGAAGGGCCCGGGTTCGCCCGCGTATTCCCACACGACGGGACTTCCCTTCTCCGCCGTTTCGGAAAGGACGCGGGTTATCTGGTTAAAAAGCGTGTTGTCCGGTATCCAGCGGTCCGGCGGCAGATCGGGATTCAGTCCGGTGAGCCGTTTTTTTCCGTCGAACCAGTCGGAGGCCGTCGCGTTTCCGTGAGCGAAATTGACTATCGTACCCGCGCCGAGCCGCTGCCCGACGAGCGTCCCGATCCCCACGCACTCGTCGCTCGTTATACTGTCTCCAAGGCAAAAAAATATCATGGCGCCGGCCTTTCGTAGGTTACGTGAATTTCGGCGCCGTCGCCGAGCGAGGCGATGACGCCCCACGGGACGACCTTCCCGGATATCGTCATTCCGTTTACGGTGATAACGTTTTCGCTGCCCGCCGTGAATCTGAAATTAAGCTTTTTCCCGCGGCATACGCGACTGACGGAAAACCCGTCCCATTCCCGTGGGACGCAGGGATCAAGGCGGAGCCCGTCGTAGTCGGGTCTCACTCCGAGAATATACTGCGTCGCGGCTAAATACATCCACGAGGCGGTCCCGGTGAGCCAGGAATTTGAACATTTTCCGAAGTCCGGATGCGTGGGACCTATCATCGTCTGAGTATAGACGTACGGCTCGGTCCGGCAGAGATCTGCTTTTTCGTTTCTGCGCGGAGGGAGACAGGCGCGGTAGCATTTCCAGACGTCGCCGTTCCTGCCGAGCATGGCGAGGGCGATTATCGCCCAGGTGTTTGAATGGTAAAAAATTCCGCCGTTTTCTCTCGAGCCGGAAGCAAACGGGAAGAAGCGCTTTCTGTCGAGATCGTACCCGTCTGACGCCGGCGAATGAGTTGCGAGCCCCCATTCGGTGAACAGCCTTTTCATGACCTCGTCAAACGCCGTGTTCAGGTCCTTTTTGTCCGGCAGGCCGCTGAGCACCGCCCACGACTGGGGATTCAGGAATATCTTGTCCTCTTCGTCGGAATCCGTGCCGTACGGCTCCCCTTCCGAGGTGAAGGCGCGTATGAACCACTTTCCGTCCCATATGACGCCGAGCTTTGACCGGCAGTACGAGTAAACTTCGCCGGCGTATCCGTGGCCGCCTTCACGCCCCGATGCCGCCATCACCTGCGACAGTTCTTTCGCCGCGTGGGCGAGCTGAAAGAACACAAACGTGCTCTCGGCGCCGCCGCGCTGATTTATCGGCGTCATGCTGTCGTTCCAGTCGCAAAGTCTGAAATCCGGCAGACCGTGCCGGCCGAGATGATCCATCGTAAAGGAAAGCGCCGCTTCGAGATGCTCGGCGACGGTCCCCTCTCCCCCGTCGGCGAACGGTACGCTGTCGTCAAGGAAGGAAAAATCCCCCGTTTCGCGGATATACTGACAGACCGAAAACACCGACCAGAGATGATCGTCGCTCCTGCCGCCGCCTTTCGAGACTCCCGTCGCCGGGTAAAAAACGGTGCGCGCCTCGCCCGAGCGGTACTGGATCGAAAGAAGCTGTCTGATCCTGCTCTTCGCTCCGGCGGGGTCCGCGTGCATTATTCCGAGAACGTCCTGCATGCTGTCCCTGAAACCGAAACCCCGGTCGATCCCTCTTTCGTAAAGCGAAATGAAACGCGACCAGGAATAGGTCAGCCGCGCCTGATACGCGTGCCAGCAGTTGAGCATGACGTTCACGTCTCCGTCCGGCGTTTCGACCTTCTGGGATGACAGATATCCGTCCCATTTTTCAAAAAGCTCTTTTTTCTGCTTTTCGACGAGCGTGCCGTCAAGCGCACGCGGGATGATCCCGTCCGCCTCGCCGAAATCGTCGCAGCAGCCGAGCACGTATCTGAACGTCTTTGTCTCGCCCGGCGCGAGCGTGATTTCCGAGCACAGCACGCCGACCGCGTTGTCCGACAAAACGTCCGTTCCGAAGCACGCGCCGCGTTCGAGCGCCGCCGGGTTGCTCTCGCTTCTGTATTTTCCGATGAAACCGGCAAGCGAACAGTCGTGTCCGATCACGTCGAGATCCGTCGCTATGAACGAGCGCATGAGCCCGCTCGGACACTGTTCCGAAACCGGATCGAACTCTATCCTCCGTCCGTTCCGCCTGCAGCGGAAAATCATCCTCGGCCAGTCGCATAGTATATCGCGCTCGGCGTCGAACCAGCTCCATTCGACGTAGCTGAAAAGCCGGAGTTTCTTTTCTTTCCCGGAGATGTTCGTCGCCTTTCCGTCCCACAGCTCGTATCTCTGCCCTACGGGAACCGAATAGCGGACCGACGCGCGGACGCCGCGCCGCTCTCCCGTGATAACAGTGTAACCGAGGCCGTGGCGGCACTCGTAAAAATCGAGGTCCTTCATCACCGGCTGCCACATTGGGTTCCAGTAGTCTCCGGTCTCCGTATCCAGAATATAAACGTATCTCCCGGGCCTGTCGACCGGAAGATTGTTGAACTTGTATCTCGTCACGCGCCTGTACGAAGGATCGCCGTCAAACGAGAGACCGCCGGCGGTATTCGATATGATCCCGCTGAATCCGTTTTCGCCGAGATAGTTTATCCACGGGGTCGGTGTGTCCGGCCTCGTAATAACGTACTCGCGGCTTTCTGCGTCAAAATATCCGTATTTCACCATTGCAGCGTTTTTCACTCCCTTATCTCAAATCCGACCGGTCCGAAACATGGCATAGCCCTTCCCGCCGCGTCCGTTACGTTTGCGTACGGATTGAGTCCGTAACCGTAATAAAGTAAAAGCCCTTTTACGTCCCCGATCTCCCTGTGTATCCTCAGTCTTGCGGTATCTCCGTCAAGAGAAACGTCGTAAACGTAGTCGGCGGCGGGCGGTCTGCCCGGCTCCGCAAGCGAAAAACCCGACGCTCTGCCCTCCGAGGCGAGCCCTCCGATAACGTTGTCAAACGTCACGTCGACGGTCGCCCATCCCGAAACAGGGTGCCTGAACATGACGCATTTTTTAAGTACGGGAGGCATCGCAGAAGGACGGTATCCGCACATCGAGGCCATGACGTCGGCCGCGTATCTGCCGAGCCTGACGTGCGATTTACCGCTGATATGTATAAGGTCGTCAAGTTCGCAGGTTATCGTGCCGAGCGTGACCGTATCCTCCGTTTCGTAAGGAATGAGCCGCTGCGCCTCCCTGATAAGCGTCCAGTTTTCTTCAAGTCCCGGGAGCTTTTCGTGTACTACCCTGCCGAGCTGAAACTGAACGAACGGGAGCTTTTCCGAGCGGTAATTCATATCGTCGCGGCATGATCTTATGAACTTTTCGGTGCGTTCCCCGAAATCGCGCCCTCCGTCCTCGAAGGCGTCTGCGCAGCCCTGAAACCACAGAATGCCCTTTATATGGCTTCCGGTATCGTAAAATCTTCTCAGCATGGCGGCGTAGAGACTTTTCCCCGGACCGTCTTTTTTTCCGGCGGGATTCCAGTTTTCGAGACTCGTGCCGCCGTGAGCGGAGCAGATCAGCCCCTGCGGAACCCCCGTTACGCTTTTCATGCGCTGAGCAAATGAAAGCCCGGGACCGACCCCGTTGAAATCGGTGCTCGGCGGAAGCGCGTGGAGCACCTCGGTATGCACTTTGTCGTATGCCATGAACTCCCTGTGCAGGGGATGCCTGGCCGTCCGCCATTCGTTTTCCATGTAAAGCGCTCTTACGTCGTCCTCGCCGCGGAAAGCGAGGTCCTCCCGCGAATACCACCCGACGCCCTGCATATTCGACTGTCCCGCGAGCATCCAGAGATCGCCGACGTAGACGTCGCGGTACGTCTCCCCGCCCGCCGTGACCTCGTAAGGCCCGCCCGCGGGTATCCCCGTTATCCTGAAAACTCCGTCGGATATTTTTTCAATTCCGGCGTTCCCGCGCGAAGCGCCGGAATAAGATATTTCGTTGATTTCCCCGTCCGCCCTGAAAATGACGTCCGAACCATCCGCGCCGCGCTGAAGAACGCAGCCGTCTGCAATGCCGTGTATTATCATTTCATACTCCTTCGATTACAACGTTTTCCGTCTCGTCTCCCAGCAGTACTCCGGGAAGTTCCGGATCGTCCACCGTTACCCCGGACGAATAATTAATCTCAGCTCCGAGCTCGCATCCCTCGTACCTGTTCCCTCTCAGCTCCACGTTTTCGCAGCATTCTATGAGAAGGGCGCGCCCTTTCCCCGAAAACCTGTTTCCCGAAATGACTAGATCTCCGTGAACGCCGGGTCTCTGCTTCCCGCATTCCGTCCCGGCGACGACCCCCGCGGCGTCGCAGTATTTCGTTGTGCCGTATCCGCAGTTAATGAATTCGTTTTCCGTTATCCTGACTCCGTGCGCGCCGCCGGATTCCGCCCAGCCGACCGCCGTATTTACGTGTATCCCTTCGCCGGTACAGTTTTCGAAAACGCAGTTTCTGACCTCGGCTCCGTCCGACTGTATGAGTACCGCGCGCCCGCGGATGTTCCTGACTCTGCTGTTTTCGAATTTAAGAGCCGCCGTCCGCGACGCGTTCACTATCATGTCCCCTTCGGAAACCTCAGCCGGGACGTCCCCGTCAAGGGTCAGCTCGAAAATCTGCCCCGGCAGTTCCGCCGAGCTGACGACCGTATGCCTTCTCATCCCTTCGACGGGATAGAGATCGTTTCCGCCGACGAAGAAGATCTCCTCACCGCTCATGGGATATTCGGTCATGAAATCCTGGGTGGTCACGTCAAGCGAGGCGACGACGACGTTTTTCTTTATCTCCCTTATTCTCAGATAAAAGCCGTGAACGTTCGCCGCGTCGTCTCCCATTCCTTCAAAAAGACAGTTGCGGAAGGATATTTCTCCGGCGCAGGATATGAAATGAGTGGCGTCGCAGTTTACAGACATCGGCCTTCCGCGGGACGGAGTCACGCGGAAGTTTTCAAAGCCGAGCCCGTCGCAGCGATGGGCTATCACTCCCATTCCCGGGCCGGCGTGCAGAGTGACGTTTTCAAATCTCACGTTTCTGCAGCCGTACAGTCTCATCACGGCGGCGTAGCTGTAAATATGCCTGAATATGATCCCGCGGCCGGGAATGTACCGCAGAGTCTCGGGACCGGTCAGCAGGACGTTGCCGCCTTCTGTGAGAGCAACGTTCCCTGTTTTCTCAAAAACGCAGTTCCCGCAGGGAACGCCGTCCTGTATCCCGAAATCCTGATACGAAACGACCGGCTCCCCGCCCCTCAGATCCGTGCCGGCGTCCGGGGAAACGGTTATCCCCTCCGATCCTGCCGAAATAATTGTTCCCGTCGAAAAAAGAGGGCGCTCCCAGTCGATCGTGAGGTTTTTTACCGTGACCCCGTCGCATCCCGAGAGAAATACCGGCTGTATGAGCCCGGAAAAGACAAAGCGAGCCCCGCCTCCGTCTATAACGACGTCATTTTTCCCCGATATTTCTATCACGGCGTTCGGATTGCCCCGCCAGAAAAAGTAGTCCGTCGGCGGCACCGCGCCGTTCATAAGGAGCGAAAAAAGCTCGTCTCCCTTTTCGTTCCCGATTCTGTATTCCGCGTTTTCAAACCGCAGAACGTCCCCGTTTCCGAGCCTGCGTGCTGCCCCTGCGACCTGCCCATATCCGCTGCCCTTCGGTATGTTTACCGTCATGATCCGGTTGCTCCTTTTCCAAATGCAAAACGTTTTATATTACCGCCATTAAGTATATCACGCGGGGATTGAAAAATCAAGTTTTTTTATCTGCAAAAGAAAACCCGGGGCGAAAACCGTTGACTTTTCTGCGGTTTGATGCTATAATTACGTCTGCAAAACGTTTTGCAAATATACAGGCAGGTGAATTGTCATGAGCAGACCAGTGATAAGCCGCGTCTCCCCCGCGTACCCCGGCGAGACCGCCCGGATTTTCGGTGAAAACCTCTCTGAATGCGAGGTATATCTTTATTATCCCGACGAGACCGTCGATCTGTCGGACGCGTTCTCTCCCGTTCCGTTTCCCAAGCGTCCGGAAGGCGCGATAAAGCTTCAGACCCGGCACGCCGGGGATCAGGTAGTTTTTGCCGGCGTCCCGTACACGGTTCCCTTCGGATGCTGTCTCATATGGGTCTCCGGGCGTGACGGCGAGGATTGCGCTGCGCTGAACCGCCCCGAAATATGGAGCAGTTCGCTCGATACCGCCGTCCCGGGAGACAAAATTTCCCTCTTCGGGCAGAACTATTACGGAGAGGATCAGCGCTATTTCACAAACACGGTATGCGCAATGAAAAATCTCTCGGACGGAAGACTGTACCGCATGACCTGGGGAGTCAGTCAGGATATGCAGCAGTCGATGCCCGGGCAGAACGATCACAGAAGCGATCACCTTCTTCCGGGGGACGTTCCTCCGGGAGAATACGAGATATCGCTGACAAACGGCACGGGCGGCCCGTGGGGATGGTCCGAAAAGCGCCGCCTCACTGTCATTCCCCGGCGTTCCCTTGTCGCCGAATACTCGATGAGATGGAACATGGAATGCCGTCAGGACGTCAGATATGACCTTACCGGGATACCCGTCAGAAAAATATCTCAGGAGCTCGGGGACGGTTTTTCTGACGCGACCCGCGAGATAGAGAACGCTGTAAGCGATATTTCGGCGGCGGGCGGCGGCTTCGTCCTCCTTCCTCCGGGACGGTTCGGGGTGACGAGGACGGTGCATCTCCTCCCGGGGGTCATACTCAAGGGTGCGGGAATGGGCGCGACAACGCTGACGGTACGCGAAGGCAGTATGCTCGAGCCGTCCGGAATGCCCCCCGTCGCATATACAAAACGCGCGTCGGACGGCAAAAACTGGTCACTTGACTGGAAGCCATATATGGACAGGGACAACAACACTCCGCTCCTCTGGATCGAGACGGAGGCGGGGGTCGAGGACCTGAAGCTCGAGGGCGGTCACGGCGCCGTTATCCTCGCGCTCGTAGGCACGACCGACGACCGGCCATCGGAGAACGTGTTTTTCAACCGCACGGAGATAGAAAACGGCATCAATTCCGCGCTCTATCTTCACGGAAACGTTTTTGACGTATCATATCACGGAGTGCTCACCACCGGGAAAACCAAAAATCTCACGTTCTACAAATGCCGTGTGACGGCGTCTTTCCCGGTCTTCATACTCCCTTCTCAGTGCGTCGGGATGAAGATGATCGGAAACACGTTTGAGGTGAGCCCGAGGCAGAGCGGAGACTGCGTTTACGCGTCCGGTCTTTACGGGGCAGTCATTTCCGAAAACAGCTTTGTAAACGGCCGCCGAACGCTGATAAGTCAGCAGGGGACCTTCGACTGCTATATTTTCGAAAACAGAAGCACCGGGGTCGCGAACACGACGAACGCAAACGAGGAGTATATGTCGGAATACGGCCAGAGCGCATGGGTAGGAAAGGCCGCCGGGGTCGGCGAAAACTATATCCGGACGGATTTTGACATTTCAAAAAAGCGTCTCCTTCAGAGGGGGACCGTCGGGGAAAATCTTTCCGAACACCGCTGGTTCCTCATGATAGTCGAGGGACGCGGACTCGGTCAGTACCGCGTCGTCGACCGCGTTGAAGGAGACACCGTATATACTGCCGAACCCTGGCGCGTTATGCCCGATGAAAACACCGTTTTTAATCTCGTAACCGCGGTGAACCACACGATCTGGGCCCTCAATTTCGCGGGAATGGGGAGCGGTAACAGCCAGTTTGTCTACGGCTCGGGCATTGAAAACATAGTGGTCGGGCATTCCATGCTCATGACGTCCGGAATAAGCATGTACGCCATGATGATAAGCAAAAAAGACGACGGCTCGATTAACGACATGGGAATAGTCGCCTTCAACCGCTTTTCGCACTGTGACGGAAGATACAGCGGCATGGGGCTGTGCCTTTGGTCAAACGAAAGCTGGTCGCTGCTTGACGACAGGGATCAGGATTATCAGAATCAGATCGGCAACATTGTCCGCTGGAGCTCGTTCATCGGCGGAGCCGACTCGGATTACGTCAAGAACCAGACGACCTGGACGCCGGTCAGGATAGGAAGCGGCATACAGTCCGTCGGGAATTACACCCTTTTCGAGAACAATCTCATAGCCGGCTACGACGCGGGGATACACGTGAGATATTCGTCGACGGGCAATTATTTAAGAAACAACACGTACAGGCACAACGCCGTCGATATCATCGACGACGGCCGGCAGAACATAATCGACGACGACGTCCCGGAAAAACGGATCGTCCGGTACGGGCAGAGAAACACGAACGCGAGGTGGTATTTTGATGACGGACGGGTTCAGTCCGATCTTGAGCTCCATTGAGCTCACGGCAAATTACGTAGAGGGCGGCGAGGCTCTCTTTATAACGACGGTCTGGCAGAACTCCGGCGCGCCCGGCGCGCCCGGCGTAAAAATCGCCGCCGACTTCGTTTACGACAAATCCCAGAGATATCCCGAAAACGCGCCGGACGGATACCGGACTTCGTGGACTCCGTATCCACGCGCCGACGCCTGGATATACGGAACTGCGATATCGTCCACCGGCCGTTTTAACGTTCCTGAAAACGTCTGGTGCGGTCCTTTCCGGGTCGTCATCTCGCTTATAGGAGAAAACGGGCAGACCCTTCCGTTTACCGGAAGAAACGGACGCACGGTCTTTTCCGAGGACGTCGGGAAGATAGATATCGGCTGGGGCTGGGGACACAGGATGCTCGTCGAGCAGCGCCGTCCGGTCCGGACGGAGATCAACCCGCTTTTCCCGGAGCCGGAAGGCCGTGCCCCGGCGACCGTACCGGCGGGCTGTCTCACTCTGTGCGCCGATCAGCCCTCCTCACCGGTAAGTCCGGGAGGAATCTCCGTACGCATATCCGACGCGGAGGCGCACACGGCGTTTTCCGTCGCCATGTCTTCCGGAAAGCTCAGAATATCGCCGGCCGCCCGCATGGGAAGCTCCCTCGTTTATCATTTCTCCTGTGATTTCTGTTCGGCCGACCTTGTCTTTTACTGTCCTGACGACCGGGAGACGCTTATCAGCGTCGACAACGTTGTGGAGAGGAGCGGATACATACTCTGCGGCGTTTACATCCCGCATCTCGTCTCTGTCGGGGAAAACGGAGAGCTTTACAATTTCTTCGGCGGAGGGAGATCCGTTCGCGTGAAGGATTCGCTCACGCTCGGCGCATGCTTCAGATATGATTCGAACTGCGCCGTCGCCTGCTCGGACGGAGATACTGGGATTTCCGTGACCGCCGACGACATGGACGGCGTTCTATATCAGTCCGTCGAACTCTGCCGCGGAGAAAAGCGCGGTTTCATCGGCTGCGGGATCACCCTGACGCTCCCTTCTTTCTCCGAAAACGCCGAACCCGTAAAAATCCCGCGCGTCCCGATACGGGTGACCCGGCTCCCCGGCGGGGGATGGTTCCCCTTCGCCGAACGCCTGAGAGCCCGCCTTCCCGACGGGATGGGAAAGCTCTACGAAAATACGCTGATATACAAAATCAGCGCCGACAAGAGTTTCGAATACGACGAAAACCGTCCGATCACGTACTCAAACACGGTGGATTTTACCGAAGTGAAGTCGATAATAGAACGCGTTTACAATCTCAGCAACGGGATGAAACAGGTCGTCTATCTCGTGGGATGGCAAAGAAGAGGGCACGATACGGAGTATCCGAACCCTCACCTTTACGGCTTTTCCCCTGCGCTCGGCACTTTTGACGAATGGCTCGAATGCCTCGATTTTGCGAAAAAACACAACGCGGTGCTTTCCTTCCACAACAATTTCGACGACGCCTATAATCTCGAAGGGCTCGACCCGTCGCTCATCGCGACCGACCGGCGCGGAGAAAAGCGTACCGGCTGGCTCTGGGCGGGAGGAATGTCCCGCATACTTTCGCCGAAGGCGTACTGTGAAAGCGGAGAGATGGCGAAAAGAGTGAAAAAAACGCTCGGGACCTTCAGAATCGAAACAAGCTATCATCTCGACGTGCTCAGCGCCGAGATACGGAGATACGACTATTCGCGAAAATACGTGAGCTCCGCCCTTGAAAATATCGGATACAAAAAATCCGTGATCGACGAGTTCGCGAAATACGGCGTTGACGTGACGAGCGAGAACGTCTCCGAACCCTTTGTCGGCAAGCTTGAATACGCGCTTCACACAAAATACGATTTTTCCGCGGTGCTCTTCCCGGGGGAGAAGCTCATTCCTCTCACGACCTGCGTATATCACGGAAAGATACGCTACAGTATGGGCTCGCTCGACGACTCGGGCAGAGTCAGAGCCGTCGCCGTCGGCGCCGTCAGCGGATTTGACTGTCTCGGAGCAAAGCTCGGCGACGGAGTGAAAAAAAGCCTGTTTCTGCACGCCATGCCGATGCAGTTCCTCGCCGACAGGGAGGTAAGCTGTTGCGAGTGGAACGGGACCGGCGCCCTGATAAATTACGGCGAAGACAGCTTCGTGAGCGTCGATTTCGCGACCGGGAACTATACTGTAAGAGTAAACGGCATGGACGTCGTGAAAGACGGGCTCGCCGTGATCCCGTGCGGAGAAAAAAACTCGTTTATTCTTTTCAGCGACAGGGAGAAAACTGTCGAGTTCCACGCTGCGGAGGGCGTCCCGTCGGCGACTCTGCTTGATTTCAAGGGAACGAAAAAGCCGTATCCGTTATACGTCGGAGGAGAAAACGTCGGGGTGAATCTCTCGCCCTGCGTTCCCGTTCTCATAAAAAACGTTTCGCTCTGAAAACAGGAATATCTCGTTAAAAATCCCGCCTGGAGGCGGGATTTTTTACGCGTTTTTTATCAGATCAGTCATTTCTCGGTGCCAGGCGACGTTATCCCACATGCCGCGGAACTGCGGTCCGCAGAAATTGCTCGTCGCAAGAGCGGCCCATCTCCCGGTCCCGAGCGCGGTCTTAATACCGAGCCGGTTGAGATCGAAGATCCAGTCCCAGTCGAGCAGAGGAGCGTTCTTCGCTGATTACGCGTTTGTCCAGGTTCCGCTGGCGGCGGCACCTACGAGCGAACCGTCCTCGGCGTAAACGACGCCGGACACGAGCGTGGCGTTATTATAGATCGTTCCCGCGGCGTCAACAAACGTTCCGCGTACGATCTCGCCTTTTCCGTCTACGGATTTCTCAATTCCGCCTGAGCTTAAAAGCATTATTCCCTTCGGCATTTTCATGTCCTCCTTATTACGAGTTAGCCAGCGGAAGAACGTCCGCTCCGTCGGTAAGGGCTATCGTTGCGATCGCGCCGTATTCATACGTGCCGTCGCTGTTCTTTGCAAAGGTGCGGGCGTAGAGCGTGCCGATATTTGTCGGCATATTCTGCCAGTAAACAGCTATAACGCTGTCGCCTTCTTCTCCGCCGAGGTATTCGGCGAGAATGATGTTTGAGCCGTAGCATCCGCTCTGGATGAAGCCGCCTGCGCTCTTTCCGTGGCCTTCCTCGGCAACGCGGATGAAGAGCGGCTTCGCGCCTGCTTCGCAGCTTGCTTCGCTGTCGGAGAAGATGATACCGACATCTCTCGTCTCGGACGCGCTTATCGCCGCGTTGAGATACAGATGGTCGATCTTGTCGTCGCCGGCCTCGTCGCTGATCGATGCTGTGACTGCCGGGAGGGATGAGACCGGTTCGTCGCCGCCCTCGGCGGTCACTTTAAAGGCGTAGATCGTGCCCTTCCCCTGACCCGTCGGACCGTTGTTGCGCAGATGTACCTCGAGCGAGGTCATGTCTGCCGCCGTTGTGATATCGAATTTAAAGGTCATTCTCTGACCGTACTCGCCGCCCTGATTTGCGACGACTATGCCCATTTCGGTTCCGAGCGCGGGGAAATCCGCCCTGAGAGAGCCCTCTTCGAGGTTGAGATCGACCTCAAAATTGTATTTTGTATTCGGTCTTACGCTTACCGTCTGAACGAGGTGAAGCCACGGCTGCTCCGAGCCCGAAAGAACGACCGTTCCGTCGCTCCCTACCGAAATGTCGGTTTTCGGGTTGCCTTCGTCATCCTGACACACCCAGGCGGACGGGTCTATAAGTCCGGACTGAGCCGGGGGCTGGGGATCGCTCCCGGGTGTCGGATCGTCGCCTGTATCGTAAACGCCCTCGGTGGTGAGCGTGACTTCGTTTATAACGCCGACGGCCTTGGAATACCACGGATCTTCATCGTACGGGCCGCTGTTGCGGATGAAAAGCGCAAGCTTCGTCTGAGCGGCGCCCGTGTCGATGTCAAAGCTCTGGGTCCATACTTTATTGTATTCCGCCGCCGACCAGTCTTCGTTGCGGGGGAAGAACGCGGGACCTTCGGTCCAGTTTTCGGAGTTTACGTCCTTCCAGTCGGCGCGCATACGGCCGGCCGAGAGAGTAGTCACAACAGTCAGGGTGTATCTCGTCGAGGGAGATACGTCGACGACCTGGTAAATGCCCTGCCACTCTTTGTATTCTTCGAGAAGATCGATAGTGCCGTCATCTTTGACTGCCTGTCTGCCGCTTATAGCGCCTAGTCCTCCGTCACGCCATTCCCAAGCCGATGGATTTATGAAGTTTTTCAGGGGAAGCGATTCCGCTGCCAGGCAGCTGATCGCTCCGGAGGTCAGGATCATCACAGCGGCGATGATCAGAGCCGTGATTTTTTTCATGGTATTTCTCCTGTAATTTTATTCAGTTATTTCGGTGCTTTGGTTCCAGCCCTCGTTAAGGCTCTCGTTGCTGTCTGATTTTACCGTGTTGCCGTCGATGCACAGGAACCAGAAATATTTCGGTCCCTGCTCGAAAGTGTACGCCTGCTTTTTGTAGCCGGGTTTTCCCGAATAATCGAACACGTTGTTTCTCATTACCGACCAGTAATCCGGGTTGCCGATGAGCACGCCGGTCTTTACCTGCTCGAATCTGTTGTTTTCGATTATCGACATCGCGGCGCCCTTTTCGTCGCCGTGATATTTGTCCCACTCGCTGCCGCCTCTGTTCCAGCGGTTCGTGGTGAGCTCCGCGGCATAATCGCCGTCACGGCACACGTTGTTGCGGAACACGTTTCCGACCGCGTACCACGCGTTGTAGTCGTCCCATCCCTCGGGAGAACTTTTAACGACGGATACGCAGAAGAACGTCGCGTTGTAAGTCGAGTCTCCACCCTGCGCGGCGTCTCGTCTCAGTTCGGTCATTCCCGAGAAATTATTGTCGCGGACGGTGTTCCAGACAGTCGGGCCCTTGAATCTCGCGTTTATCGCGACGCCGAAGGTCAGATTGTGGAAATCGTTGCCGGCGATAATATTGTACCCGCCCTGGAAGAAGAGCAGAACGCCGCCGGTCTTGAGCCCCTCGTGAAGGACGACGTGATCGTTTCCGATGCTGTTGCCCCTGATTATGTTATAACCGGAATAGGATATGAGGTCGACGACGCTCGTCTCATCGAGCGGTACCGTAAAGGGTCTGTTAAGGGTAAACTCTATCGTGTCGCCGCTCTCGCGGTATCCCGTCACGCTGCGGGACTGACCGACGCCCTTTCCGCCATATACGTAAAGGTAGCCGCGGTCTCCCTTTTCAAGTCCGCTGAAGATCCGGCTTCCGGTGTTGTCAGACTTTGAGTACGGGCTCCCGTTCTTGTCGGATATATTGTCCGTCCGCACGGTGATCTTTTCTCCCCCGTCGGATTTCACGTTGAAGATCCCTCCGGTATAGTCGTTCCCGTGTATAAGGATCTGTTCGCCCGTATTGAGATCGAATCCGGATTCGGGGATATTGCCGACGTTACGGAACGTGTTGCCCGCTATATACATTTTCTCGCTCGAAGCGTTTACGTAAATGCTTCTGACGAGGAGCTTGCAGTGTTCCTTGTCGTATCCCTGGACCGTATTGTTTTCAAATACAAGCCCCTGGAGATTGAATCCTATAAGTCCGCGCGAGATCTCTCCGAGATCCCCGGCGGAACGCCCGTCGGGCGACTTGTACGGACCGGCGTAGCCGTATACGTCGCATCCGGAGATGCGCACGTTGCGTATGGTTCTCTCGCTGTCGAAATATCCCCAGGGCCAGATGCCTTCTATATTGCCGATATTGACGGCGCTTCCCTGCTGATGAAATTCGCAGTTCTTCACCGTGATATTGCGGGAATAGTTGTCAATTTCGAGATTCGAGCCGACCGATAT
The DNA here is from genome assembly GCA_017454075.1 of Clostridia bacterium. The sequence continues at coordinate 11,602 of JAFTDQ010000077.1, read as the reverse complement.
TTCATTTGCCGAAAAATCGCGCAGATCGGTCTTTATCATCCGTACGTTTTCGAGGGATATGTTCTCCCCGTGAATAAAGACGCTCTTGCTGTTGTGATCGCCGTTGTCGCCGCCGATAACCGTCATATCGGAGACGAATACGTTGTCGCTTCCGACGTAGATGAAGATCGAACCGACCTTCGCGGGATCCGCGAATTTTATAAGAGTGTATTTACCGGAAAGGCCGACGTGATCGTATTCATCGTGGCCGAGACCCGATTTCATGTCGTAGTTCCCCTCGCCCGCGCCCTTTATATAGAGCCCCTTCGGGCACTTTCCGTGTATCTGGAGGGTGTTCGCGAGATTGTATTCGCCTGCTCCGAACTCGATGACGCCGCCGCCCTCTTTTGCCGCCGCGGAGACCGCCGAGTTTATGGCTGAGAGATCGCTCTTTCCGTCCCCGGCGACCGCGCCGTAATCGTCAACGCGGAAATGCATGAGTTCCTGCTCGCCGACGATGGTATATTCGGCCGTTCCGACCGTAAAGGGCTCGCTCCAGCCGTATTTTCCTCCCGTGCCGTTATGGCAGAAGAAGGTTACGCTCCCGCCGGAAACGGGAGATTTCAGTTTTGCCCTTATCTGATACTCGTCGGCGTCGAGGACCTCGAGCTCCTCGGCTTCCCCGTTTTCATATACTGCAGCGACCGAGGGCGTCCTGCCCTCTATCTTAAAACCGCTGCCGAAGAAGCGTATCTCCTGTCCCGAGACTCCCGAGTACAGCGCGCCGGGGTCGGCCCAGTATACGTCCGGGGCGTTAATCCTGACGGGCGCCCCGACTCCGCTGTCGTTGTACGGCCAGACGAGGGTCGTCGATCTTGTCATTTCAGAGGGTATCGTGACCTCGAGCTTTGAATTGTCCGAACGCAGCGGGATAACCGCCCTGAGAGACCCTTCGGTCCAGATTATGACGCCGGCTTTTTCGAGATTGTGACCCGCTGCGGCGAGAGTCTCGTCCGGAAAGGTCATTTCGCTGAGCTCGGATATCATGGGCGCGCCCTCGGCCGCCCCGGCGGTCATTTCCGGAAGCGCCTCGCCGCCCGGAGCGGAGAGTTTCTCAGCCGCCGGGCTCACCGTAAAGGCCGGAAGATTCGTCGCGTCGGCGGGAACTTCCACCTCGACCGAGACCGGCTCGGTCTCCTGTGTCGTAAAGTCTGTCATACTGTCTGTGCCGCCGTTTTGCGGCGCCGCCGTATCGCTCGTTTTTCCCGGGCCGTCAGCCGTACCGCATGAACTGAGTATCATCAGCGCGGTCAGGAGAAAAGCGACAATAACCTTTGCTTTCATTTATCCGTTAAAATCGTTGACGTTATCGATGGTCAGCTGAATGGTGTCTGCCACCGGATCGACGAGCGACTTGATATCCGTCATCCCGAGCGGGACCGCCTGAACGAGCGGGATAAGGTTGTTGAAGGAAAGCCCCTGTCTGCCGCCCATATCGTAAAGCGTGTTCGGAAGGATGTAATCGTACAGCATCTCGGAGGCCTCGGGAGTTCTCGAATAGATCTGTCCGAGCATTTCCTCGATATAAACGTCCTTAAGGGTATATTCGCTGATTCCCATCATGGCCTCGAGAACTATACCGGTCTTTTCAAGGATCTTGTTGGTGTACGGCACGAAAAGGAGGTACTGGGCGCCCGAATAACTGTGGTACTCGCCGTCCTCGTCCCATTTCGGCATGGGAAGAACGCCGTAATCCTCAAAGTCTCTCATGTTCGTCATGACGCCTATGCAGTTGTGGAGGAAGAAGGTCTCGCCGTTCATGAACATCTGATCTATCTCGGCGTCGCCGTAATAGATCGCGTCGGATTTCTTGAGGTTCTCCGAAATGCGGATGACGGTGTTTATGAACTTTTCGCTCGTCGAGAAGTTCTCGAGCTTCCCGCTGCTGTTCTTTACGGCGTATGTGACGTTGTTCGTCCCCATAAAGGACGGAACGGCGTAAAACGCCTGGGTCGCGAAGCCGTAATGATCGTTTTCGGCTCCGGGATCGTCGATGGCGGTGTCGGCGAGAGGAATGATCTGCATCATTCTCTCAAAGGTCCAGCCGCCGTTTTTGACCTCTTCGTAAAGGTTGAGGTTCATATCGGCCGCTGCCTTCGAGTTGAAATACGTCACGAAGATCTCGTCCCAGCTGCTTACCATCGCGCTTCCCGAGGTGATGAACACGTGTCCGTTCAGGCTGAACGCCTCGTTGAGGTTGGAATCCCACCACGGTTTGTCAAGATGGACCGGAGTGATGTTCTCGAAGTCAACGAGATAGTTTTCGGTCGCTCTCGAAAGCGACGCCCAGGAATAGTCTACGCCGACCTGATATTCATCTTCGTCACCGGCAAGGAGTGTGTTCCACAGTTCGCCGTTCGTGTTGTCGGCGTTTTCTTCGGTGATCTGACATTTCAGCCGTTCTTCGATGAGAGCGTTGCGGTTATAGACCGCGGCGCTGATCTTCGTGGACGAATCCTCCGTCGTGAAGAAGGGGAAGGTGAGCCAGGTGGTGACCGGACCCATTATAGAGAAGATTTTTATCTCGGTGCCCCCGAGATCCTCGTTCGGCAGAACGTACTTCTCATCGGAAGGCGTTCCTCCGTTCGTCGTTTCGTCCCCGGAAACCGCCGGGCCGGGTTTTACCGTTCCGGATCCCTGCGGCTTGTCGCCGGGCGTCGAGCAGGCGAAGAGCACGCCGAGGATCATGACGACGGCGAGAAGAGCCGCCGTTATTTTCGATGCTTTTTTCATTGTTTCGTTCCTTTCGGATTTTTATTATTTCATTGCTTCAGCCAGCCGCTTTTCAGCAGCGTGCCGCAAATCATATCAAGAATTGAATATACCACGCCGTCCGGATTGTCGTAACCGAAGAGGATGAAGGCGTGATTCATTCCCGGGAGCAGATGAAGCTCGCTCGGGACTCCGTGAGAGAGCAGTTCCCTGTGATACCTCACGGTCTCCCCCGGTCTGACGACGCGGTCGAGCAGACCGTGAAAATGCACAGTCGGGGAATTTCCTGCCGAGACCCTGAACGCCGGAGACCAGTTCTCCGCTTCTCCGTAAATATCGAGCCACCGCCCGGGGTCGGTGCAGCTCCCCTGTTCCTCTTCGCTGAAAAATCTGTCGCTGAAAACGCCTGTCATGTCAACGACCCCGTTCAGGTTGAGCGTGAGATCGGGGCGGACCCCGTCGTCCGGAACGATAAGCGGGGAGGAGAGACAGAGCGCGAGATGTCCCCCCGCGGACTCTCCGGCGACGCAGATCATGTTTTCAAGAATCCCGAGCCCTTCGGCGTTTTTTCTCATATATCTTATGATCTCGCCGCAGTCGTAAACGAGGCGCGAAACGTGCGTATCCGGTGTTTTAAGCCGGTATTCGGCAGAAGCCGCCGCCGCTCCGCGGCGGCATATAATTTCCATATGGCGGAGATAATAATCCGCCGAGCAGGAATCCCAGCCGCCGCCGTGGATAAACAGGACGCAGGGGACCCTGCCGGGAACGTCCGGTCTCTCGAACAGGAATGAAATCTCACCGCCGTCCGGAAGGGGGACGGGTATCCTCTCAGCGCAGCTCATTTCCCTTTTTTCTCCTTCACGCGGTTTTTATCTCTGTACTCGGTCGGGGTCATCCCGAACTTTTTTCTGAAACCCCGGCTGAAATTCGTCGGGTCTCCGAATCCGACCGTCTCGGCGATCTTAACGATGCTTATGTCCGTGTTCGCCAGCAGATCGTTCGCTTTCTGGAATCTCAGATCGTTTATATACACTCCGATCGATCGGTTCATGTTTCTCGTGAAGGTGTGGGAGATGTAATACTTGCTGAGGTGACATGCGGCGGCGATATCGTCAAGCCGTATCCGCTCGGAGTAATGCCTTCCGATATAATCGACTATCTCGCCGACGTTTTCGCGGTTTGAGCGTATCTCGTATTCCTTTGCGCTGAACGAATCGCTCATCCCGTCCGCGTATCTGTTAAGAGTGTGACAGCAATCCGATTCGACCGAGTTGTTTCGTATGGCTATCAGTCTGAAATTGCGCGGGTCGTGATCGTAGCTCAGCTCCGAACACGAAAAACCGTCTTTGAACCTGAACGAAAAATCGTTGTTTCTGATATAAGTCCAGTATGCGGGGTTACCGACGAGTATCCCCTGCGAAACGCCGCTGAACCCGTTTCTCTCTATTACGGTCATGCAGTTGCCCTTTTCGTGCCCGTAATACTTTTCGAGTCCGTGATTTCTCAGATTGTGCCATCTGTTTGTCGCGACCTCGGCGGCGGTGTCGCAGTCGCGGCAGATGTTTCCGCGGAACACGTTCCCGACGGTGTACCACACGTGATAGTCGTCCCAGCCGGCGGTCTCGCCCGCGTTGCTGACGACGGACTCGCAGAAGCACGTGGAGTTTCTTGTCGAATCGCCCCCCTGCATGGCGTCCTTGTACGCTTCTCTTATTCCCGTAAATCGGTTGTCCCTGACGGTGCACCAGGTGACCGGGCATTTGAAAGACGAGTTCAGCGCCACTCCGAAAGCGAGGTTGCGGAAATCGTTTCCGGCTATTATATTGCTGTAAGTGTCGAAGAATACCAGCACGCCCCCGGACTTGCAGCCGTGAGACATCGTCGGCTCTTCTTTCATTATAGTGTTGCCGTAAATTATGTTTTCGCGGAACGGCGCCGTTTCGACGATTATGCTTGTCTCGTCAGGTTCGACCCTCCACGGCTCGTGGATCGTGAATACGTACTCGTCCTCAGTCTCCTCGTATCCGTCGATCTGTCTTATCTGCCCGACTCCCCGGCCGCCGGCGACGTACGCCATGCCGCGTTTGCCTTTTTTCAGACCCTCGAGTATCCGGCTTCCGGCGTTTGTGACGGTGTCCTCTGAGGTCAGCTGTCTGCCGTTTTCATCGGTGAGCGCTATGTTGTCGCGCCTTACGGTGAGCCGCCGGCCCTCGGATCGCCTGACGTTGTAAACACCTCCGAGATGGAAGCCGCCGTGCAGAAGGATCTGCTCGCCCGTGTTGCCGTCAAAGCCCGTACCGGGGGTGGAACCGACGTTGACCATCGAGTTGTGAGCGATGAACATGTGATTTGCCGTTATGGGTATATACATGCTCCGGGTGAGCACAACGTCGTTTTTCTGATCTACCCCTCTGAACCGGCAGTTTTCGACGATCATGCCGTCGACGTTCATCGCGGTAATACCGCGCGATATCTCACCCTCGTCATACGTCGGCTTTCTTCCGTCCGGATGGACGTACGGGTAGGTATAACCGTAAAAACCGCAGTTTTCGATAAGGACGTTCCTTACCTGCCGCCGGTCTTCGAAGAGAACGTGCTGACAGTATCTGTCCCCGTCATAGAAGTTTATCCAGATCGCGCACGCCTTGGTATGGAATTCGCATCCCGTGACGGTTATGTCCCGGCATCCCGAATCTATGAACAGGTGATTCGAGCAGAGAAGGCTCGCCGAAGGATCGGTGTTAAGATCCCTGAGATCGGCTTTAATCATCCGGACGTTTTTTATCCGCGCGTTGTTTCCGCTTATAACGACGGTATAGCCGAATTTCATAGTATATCCGCCGACGTGTCCGTCGGCGCCGAAGACGGTCATGTCCTCTATCGCGACGTTGTCGGTCTCGACGGATATCACGTTCGGCGCTGCGCTGACGTCAGAAAACCTCAGGGAGGTGTACCTGCCGCTCAGCCCCCGGTGATTTCGCTCCGACGGGCGCAGACGGGAAGCAAAATCGTATTTGCCGGCGCCGAGACCTTTTAAAATCAGCCCGCGCGGAAAGCTTCCGGTTATTTTTACGGTCTGCGGGAAACGGTATTCTCCCTGATCGAAGACGACGGCGGCTCCGCCGAGCTTTTCCGCCTCTCGTATTGCCGCCGAAACCGCGGGGCAGTCGTTGCCGTCCGCCGAAGGCGGCGCGAGCGTGATTACCGGGAGCCCGTCGGTATCAGCTGTCGTTTTTTCGCATACTCCGAGCCCGAAGCATTCGCTCCAGCCGTATTTCCCGCCAGTTCCGTTGTGTACGGCGACGGAAAGGGAGCGGCAGCCCGAAAGACAGCTTCTGATTTCAGCCGTGACGTCATAGGGGCTCCACGAGACGACCGTCGCCGTCTCGGTCCTGCCGTCGTCAAGTATCACGGCGACGGTCGGCGGAAGCCCGCCGAGCGAAAAATTCTTCCCGAACAGTCTTACGCGGCGCGCCGCGCCGTTTGAGTCGACGTTCTCTCTGTCCGCCCACCATACGGTCGGGAGGTTGATGAGATACGGCTCGCCCGCCGATTCCCTCTTTACCGGCCACACGGCGGTGACGGATCTTTCCGACCCTTCGGGAATTATGAGCTGCATTTTTGTTTTGTCTGACCTTACGGGGCACAGTATCCTGAACGATCCCTCGGTCCAGAGGGCGGCGTCCGCTCCGTCGAGCTCCTCCCCGGTAAGGGAGAGAGTCTCCCCCGGGAAGGTCATGTCGGTCCCGCAGGTTATTACGGATTCTCCCGAAGGCGCTCCGCTCAGATCAGGAAGACCATGCCCTCCGTCTCCGCCGAAAAGCTCCGAAAACCGAGCGTTATACCGCGGCTCGGGAAATTTTGTGATAACGTTTTTTTTCATGTTTTTTTACCGGTTATTTTTCTTATGATCCCGGGCAGACCGGCGGTTTCCCGCGTTCCGTAATCGGCAAGCGGAGAATTGCAGGCCGGACCGACCGCGACCGACGTCATTCCCCCGCGCTTCGCCGCCTCGATCCCGGCGTGCGAATCCTCCGCCACCGCGCAGCGCGACGGGGGTACGCCGAGCTTCTCCGCAGCGAGCAGAAATATCGCCGGATCGGGCTTTGAGGGGAGCGGCGTCGTTCCGTCGACCACGACGTCAAAACGATTTGCAAGCCCGGTTTTTAAAAGGATCGTGCCTGTGTTTTTGCTCACCGAGCCGACCGCTTTTTTAATATGTCCCGAATCGAGATAATCGAGCGTTTCGATTATCCCCGGCAGTATCGCCGAAGAATCGAGGTTCCCGAGCATCTCCGCGTAATATCTGTTTTTTCTTTCGGCGAGAATGATCTTTTCCTCTTCGGAAAAGTTTTTTTCGCTCTTTTCGAGAAGTATCTCAAGCGACGCCATGCGGCTCACGCCGCGCTGACGCACTCCGTCCTCCTCGCTGAAATCTTCTATACCGAGCTCGCCGGCGAGTTTTTTCCACGCGAGATAGTGGTATTCGTCCGTTTTTACGATAACTCCGTCGAGATCGAAAATGACGGCTCTGACTTTTTTAATCAAGTTCCTTTATCTCCGTTCCCCGGTCCGTCGCAGTGACAGTCCAGAGCCTTCCTCTGCATTTCAGTCTGAAGGACAGTTTTTTCCAACCTGACGGAAGCGCGGGACCGCGGCTGACCGGCACGCCGTCCTTTACGTATATTCCCGCAAATCCCCGCAGCATCGTCATCCAGGCGCCACCCGAGGCCGCCGGATGCGTTCCGCCGATGAAAATCAGACCGAGCCAGAGTTTCGACGTTTTAAGATAATCCTGCTGCGCAGATTTCATGAAAAGCGGATATGCGTAATCCGGGTCTCCGGTATAACAGGCGAGCAGCGCGAACATACAGGCGCTGAGAGACGAGCCGTGCTCCGTTCTCTTTTCATAGTATTCCCAGTTTTTCCGCATCACGTCGGTTGAATAATCGCCGGGGAACATCCCGAGCATGGCGACCGTGTCCGCCTGCTTGTTCACCTGAGTATGGGCGGCAACTCCGTTTGCCCCGCCCCAGTATTCCCGCGGATCGAGCAGCCGCGAACGCACCTCGTCGACCGAAACGTCCTCAAGCCCGAAATATCCGTCAAACTGTTCGATCACTCCGGTTTTTTCGTCCGGCGTGTGTATTTTTATTTTTTCCGAAGCGTCGGCGAATTTTTCTATAAGTGTTTCGTCCTCTCCGCCCTTTTCCGTGAGATATTTCACGGCGGCGTCGAAGGTGAACTTTGCCATACGGTTTGTATACGCGTTGTTGTCCACACGCTCGTGATATTCGTCCGGGCCGACGACGTCGCGTATTTCGTACTCCTCCCCGCATACCCTTTTAAGGAGGAGCGAATAATAAAACTCCGCACAGTCGCGTATGAGATCGTATCCGCCCTCGTCAAGGACGGTGCGGTCGCCCGTGACGGTAACGTATCTGTCGAGCGCGTAAACCATTGCCGAGGAGACGTGGACCTGTTTGTCCCTGAAATACGTCCTTGTCGGGCGTCCTGTGAACACGTCCGTTATGTTATAGTCTGTGCAGGCGTCTATCCCGCCCTCATGGCTCTCCCAGGCGTAGAACGCGCCGTCGTATCCGTATTCCTCAGCCTTGCGTCTCGCCCCCGGCAGCGTGTCGATCCTGTATCTCACGAAGGTCCTCGCGACGGCGGGATCGGTGAACAGGAAATAGTCGAACATGAACATTTCCGTGTCCCAGAAAATTGCGCCCTTATATACCTGACCGGACAGTCCGCGCGCCGGGATGGACATGCTTTCGCTGTATCTCGGGGCGATGCAGTTCAGATGATATATCGAATAGTTCAGGGCGAGCTCCGCTTCGGGATCCCCTTCGATCGCGACCTCCGAAACGTCCCATATCTTTTTCCAGGCGAGGGTATTCCTGCGCTTTGCTTCGTCGTATCCCCCTTTAAACGGCATCGAAACGTCGCCCGGGGCCTTTATCTTCGAGCATTTTTCGAAGAAGAACTCTTCCCCGGGGGACAGGAGGATATCAAAAATAAACAATATTTTCCCGTCCTGTTCGCATACGCGGTATCCGTGCGAGCACGCCGTGATCACAGATTCCGCCGATACCTCAAATCCCTTCTCGGCGGTTATTCCGACGGCCGAGGCCGTTTTTCCGTCCGAGGTCAGGATGGTTTTTACGAAATGAGGACCGTTTATGTCCCATACTGCGGGATCGATACCCGTCCGAACCGAAAGAGAAATCTTTCCGTCCGACGTCAAGCGGTATCTCTGCCATATCTCGTCGGGCTTGTCAAGCGACGCGAAGCGCTCGCTTTTGACCGATATTTTTACGCCACAGGTGTCCCAGGTCGTCCTTCGGCCGAAAATCGCCGCCGACAGATCGAGCGACTGCTCGTGAAAGACCGGCTCCTTCTCGGGGAGGGCGATCCGGCCTTCGCCGGATATGACGTCAGTATAAACCGCGTTCGGCGCGTTGACAGATTCCCTCCATTTGCCGGGGACCCTGTCGTACACACCGGAAAGATTTATCGCCGGGCGGTTTTCCGCCGTGAACTCCTCGGGAGTTCCTCTGATCCCGAACCGGCCGTTGCCGGTCAGATATCTGTTCCCGAACCAGTCGATATTTTCGGCTGAAAAACCCGAATCCCTGATTACCGTGTTCATGAAAACCTCCGCGGCGGTCTTTTGCAAAACGTTTTGCAAAAACAATTATAACATACCCTCCGCGGTTTGTCAAGCGCCGCACCGCGGTTTTCTGCGTTCCCGGAATATTTACATTGAATCTCTTTCGATTATTTCCGAATCCACGGCTATATGCGTCTCCGCCCTTGTCAGTTCCTCGCCTCTGATGATCTTAATGAGCATATCAAAGGCCTTCCCTGCCATCATCGAGAACGGATGGGAAACCGTCGTGAGCCGAGGCGCGACGTATTCCGTCAGAGGGATATTGTCAAATCCCATGACCCCGACGTCCCCGGGGACGGAGACACCGTGATTTTTCAGGACGCTTATGAGAGTCATCGCGTCGGTGTCGTTCCAGCATATAAACGCCCTGCGTTCGTTTTTTCCGTCGTTTATCACAGGTCCGACAGTCTTCCAGAGCTCTTCTTCGCCGCAGTCGTGGGTCTGATAATTCAGGATCTGACCGCGCACTTTTTCCCCGGCGATCTCGTCAAGGAATCCGCGTTCCCTTATGCCGTAGGTGCGGTGTCTGCGGCATACGTAGTAAAGCTTGTCGTATTTCTTCTGAACCGCATATCTGACCTGATCCCTTACCATCTGGAACTCTTCGAGATATACGCAGGGATAGTCGCTCGCGTCGCCTATTCGGGAAATGTTAACGAGATTCACACCCGATTTATAAAGCCTGCGATAGAGCTCGTCGTCGCGGTGATCCTCGAAGAAGCACTGAAAAATTATTCCGTCGACCCTTCCGGACTCCCATATCCTCATAAATTTCTGAACAAGTTCGTCAAGCGTGCATCTGCTGTCGACGAGCTCGAGAAGAATGCCGTATCCCACGAGATCGGCGAACTCTATGCATCTTGTAAGGGACGCCATGTGACTCAGGTACCGTTCCTCGAGATATTCCCCCGAGAAAGCGAACATGACGGTTTTTGAATTGCTGGTCCTGAGAGACCTCGCGTTGTTGTTTACGGTGTATTTCAGTTTTCTCGCGCTCTCAAGGACCCTTTCCCTCGTCTTCTGGCTAACCCTGCCCTTGATGTTGTTGAGCGCGAAGGACGCCGTTGTTATGGAAACGTGCGCGTCGAGCGCGACGTCCTTTATCGTGACCTGCTTTGACATTTATTGCTCCGGAAAAACGTTTTATATACAAAATTATACACCTTAAGTGACCGTTAGTCAAGATGGAAATGAAAAAAAAACCGACGCTTTTCTGCGAAGAAATCCGGGAAAGGGGCATAATCATCACTTTCCGGATCATGAATCAAATCAAAGAAAAGGCCCGCCGGGCGGGCCTTTTCATATGTCCTGAAAAACTATCAGTGCTTTTTGCCGAGGACGAATGCGGCGGCCGCGGCAACGGCGACAACCGCGAAAACGGCGGTGAGGTCAGCCGTGTCGGTAGCGGCGACGTACTTGGCTACGGAAACGCTCTTAACGGTTCCGACGGCTCTGTTGAACCATCCCATGGACTCGTCAGCGCCCTTGCCCGAGCCGTTACGTATATCGATCACGAGTTCGGTCTGATCAGCGCCGGTCTGGTAAACGAGCGTGAAGGTGTTATCCTTGTTGAGATCGCCTTCGATGTTCCACTCTTTGACGCCGTTCTCATTGAAGGCCTGGTCAAGAGTCTCGTTTCCGTTTTCGTCCTTGACGACGAGAGCGGCGTTAACGTCGAAGCGGAAGAGTCCCTTGCTGAGGTTGGAAACGATGACTACTTCATACCTCGTGTTGGGTTCAACGGTAAGGGTCTGCTTGAGGTGGAGCCAGTTGTTCTGAAGCTCGGTGAAAATGATTTTGCCGTCTTCAACGCCGATTCCCGAGGCGCCGACTATTTCGTCTCCGCCGTCGTTCACGCACTTCCAGGCGCTCGCGTCGACGAGGTTCTCCTCGGCAGCGAAGGAAGAGAGCGCAAGCGCAGAGATGAGAAGCGAGATCGCCGCGATGATTGCGAATGTTCTTTTCATGGTTTTTCTCCTTTATTTCAGGTCTGTGACCTTTTTATGGACATATTTTAACACAATGCAAAACGTTTTGTCAACGGATTATCTTGCTGTTTATAAACGGCAATTTTTGCATACGTTCCGCCCGAGGAGAAAAAGCGCAGGGCGGACTTATCGTCCGCCCTGCCTTATCATTAAATATCTTCCGACCGGTGATCAGTCGGCC
>JAFTDQ010000076.1 GCA_017454075.1 Clostridia bacterium | reverse complement strand
GGGCGGTCTTCGAGAATGTGAACGATCCGATCATCGACCGGGAAACATTTGAAAAGGTGCAGCAGAAACGCGGAAAGGTTCACAATAAAAAGCGGAAGGATTCGGAGCATAATATGTTTTCGGGACTACTTGTTTGTTCGGATTGCGGCAGTAATCTCCACTTCCACTTTAATCAAGGAAACCGCGATATTCAGTATTTCAACTGTTCCAATAACAACAGCAGAAAGCGTACCTGCCCGACTACCCATTATATTCGCGTAGATTATCTTGAAGAGATCGTGTTGACGGATATAAGGCGTCTGATCGCTTTTACGAATCAGTACAGAGATGAGTTCGTCGGTCTGATCGAACGGAACAGCGGCATCGATTCGCTGAATCGGAGAAAAGCGGCGGAATCGGAGATCGAAAGGCTGTTGAAAAGGAACAAAGAAATCGACCGTTTGTTCACGTCGGTGTATGAGGACAAAATCAAGGGAACCGTTTCCGAAGAGCGTTTTGTCAAAATGACGCAGGGATACGAAAAAGAACAGGCGGAAAACAAAGTGAGGATAGCGGCTTTGACGGAGCAAATAAAAAGCGACGTCAAGCAAATTGACACCGCAAAGGTTTTCCTCGATATTGTTGACCGCACCGTCGATCCGGAAAAGCTGACCGAAGACATTGTCCGCAGTTTCATTGATAAGATCGTCGTCCACCACCGGCAGGTAATAGACGGCGTCAACGTGCAGAAGGTCGAGATATTCTACAACGTCATCGGGAAATTTGAGCCGCCGCCGATTTTCGATACCGCAGAAGATCAGCCAAGTGACTGAACGGCAAAAAAATGACGGTTGAAATAGGACTAAATCCTATTTCAACCGTCAGCATGGTTGCGGGGGTGGGACTTGAACCTCACGACCTCCGGGTTATGAGCCCGACGAGCTACCAACTGCTCCACCCCGCGATATGAAATTGGTGCCGGAGACCGGGCTCGAACCGGTACGATACCAGGTATCAAGGGATTTTAAGTCCCTGGCGTCTGCCAATTTCGCCACTCCGGCGTGTCCCGACATCGCTTTATATTATACCACGGACGATTCGTTTTGTCAAGCGTTTTTTTGCCCGCGGGAGCGGAAACAGCGCAGCCGGCAAAAAAGCGGGAGAGTTTCAACCGATCCGGCGCCGGATTTTTCCGGCGCCGGATGCTTATGTTTTCTTTATCCGCGCTTTATGACCGCGGATCATTCTCTTTTTCCGCGCGCCTGCGGTCGAGAAAATCCTGAAGGATTATCTCCGCCGACAGGGTGTCTACCTTTTTTTTTCTTTTCTTACCCCGGGTGTCGGTTAGGTTCATGATGCTGTGAGCAACTTTGGTCGAGCATCTTTCGTCTGAAAGATAAACGGGAAGGCCGGTTTTTTCAGCGAGTCTCTCGGCAAAGGCGTGCGCCTTTAACGAACTATCGCCGCGCGTTCCGTCCATATTGACGGGATCTCCGACGACAAAGCCCCCGGCTCCGAGCTCGGACGCCTTTTCCGAAATGATCTCGAGCAGAGCGCGCTTTCCGTTCGCACGGACGGTGCAGAGCCCGCTTGCGAGAAACTCCGTCTCGTCGCTGACGGCGATCCCCGTTCGGACGTCGCCGAGGTCGATGCCTATGATCCTCATCCCACGGTTTTGGAGGCGACGACTCCCTCCACCATTTCAGACGTCCAGACGTCGATTTTTGTAAAGAAATCGTCCTTTACAACGTCGTTGAACGGCTCGTGTCTCCCGTTCCTGACAAGATACATTTCAAGCGAGCAGATCTCGGCGTCGCGGAGTTTTTCATATAGGGATTTGATCCCGACGCCGTCCGCGCCGAGCGGGTCGAATTCTCCCGAGATTATTCTGACGGGAAGGGACTTCGGGACTTTTTCAATCCATTCATCTGACGTTATGAATCTGATCATTTTGAACAGCTCGCGGAATCCGCACACGCTGAACATGAAATTCGAATACAGGTCGTTTTCCTTGCGCGCACGGACTTCCGGGTCGGAGGAGAGCCAGGAGTTCACCGCCCCCTCGCTTTCGAATCTTTTGTTATTGCTGCCGAACGAAATGCCCGTAATGAGTTTGCTTCGGTTTTTCTTCCCGAAAAGGCACAGGAAGCTCGAGAGCGCGATACCGGCGCCGAGCGGCTGACCGCCGTCCGTCGTTCCGCTGAGGATACAGCCGTCAATATCGTTGTATTTCGCGATATAGGTGCGCGCGACGAACGAGCCCATGCTGTGCCCGAAAAGGATATATGGGAGCGTCGGGTATTTCTTTTTCATCAGATCGTGAAGAATGTGAAGATCGTCCGCGAGATTTCGGTAATCCTCTATAACTCCGAGGTCGCGCTCGGTGGGGGCGGTTTTTCCGTGCCCTATGTGATCGTTTCCGCAGACTACGAAGCCCATTTCCGCGATGCGCGCGACGAAGCCCTCGGTCTCATATCTTTCGATATGTTCCACCATCCCGTGACTGATCTGAAAGATCCCCCTGGGTACGGCGTTCTCCGGCGAATAGACGAAATAATGGATGTTGTCTTTGCCGTTCGAGGATACGAAGGTGCCCTCGGTTTTTGAATAGTTCATATGTTCCTCCATGACGTTGCGTCACAATTTTATTCCGTTCTGCTGAGCAAACGCTCTTATACCGGAGTCGCTCGGGAGCATCTCGCTCCCCGAGGTCACGTAAGCCGCGACCGCCGCCGCCCCGTATTCGCAGGATCCTCTCAGGTCACCGCCGCTTTCGAGATACGAATGAACGAACATCGCCGTAAACAGCGCGTCGTTTGCCCTCGCGTCGGCCGGAGGGATATCGTATGCCGGGATAAACGAGTAAAACGAGCTGTCGCTCACGAAAAAACCTTTTTCGGGGAGTCTCAGCACGACGTAGTCGGATTTAATAAGCTCGGCAAGCCTGGCCGTCGCCCTGAGACATCCGCTCTGATCGCTGAGCTTTATTCCCGTTATTCCGGTCACGCGCTCCTCGGGGAGCGAGAGCACGTCGCATCTGCCGAGCGAACGCAGGGAAGCGCCGTCGGTGCAGTCCGCCACGAAAAGCGACGAGCCTCTTTTTTCTGATTTTTCCGAAATGATACCGTAGCCTTCGCCGCATATCCCGCTCATAAGAACGGTGACGTCGGGATAGCACATGAAGGCGTCGCTTATCACCTCGGAGGTGATCTCATAGCCGTCCGGGCGTATGATGACCGTCTCGGGCGGGTATTTATCTGTTTTCGGGAGGTTGATCCTGAATACCGTTCCTGACGACGCGTCCTGTCTTACGAACCTGGCGTCGAATTTGCCCCGGCCTGGGACGGATATCTCCGATAACTGCCGGGCTATCATTTTCCCGTCGGGATCGGTACCGATTACCGAGCAGAGAAGCGCCTCGTGCCCGAAGCAGGCGAGCGCCGCGGCGGCGCTCAGCCCGTCGCCGCCCGCTCCGATTTCGGTCACTCCCCGGGAAACGAGTCTGCCGGGCCCGTCGCGCGTAAGAGCCGG
>JAFTDQ010000075.1 GCA_017454075.1 Clostridia bacterium | reverse complement strand
TTCCGACTTTTTCGAGCTGCGCACGGCACGATCCGGACACGATGAACGAACCGGAGAGCAGCGAGTCGCCGGGAGATTTTCTGATCTCGTCCGATTCGCCCGTTACAAGGGCCTCGTTCACGGTCACCTCGCCAGTGCGGACGACGGCGTCGGCGACTATCTGATTACCCGCCTCAAAGACGACTATATCGTCGAGAACGAGGGAGTCGGGGTTTACCCGGACGGTCTCCCCTCCCCGTATCGCCGTAGCGAGGGGCGCCGAAACGAGAGTGAGTTTTTCGAGCGTCTTCTTTGACCTTAGCTCCTGAACGATACCGATGACGGTGTTGACGAGCACGACTAT
This sequence comes from Clostridia bacterium, assembly GCA_017454075.1. The sequence goes on along the minus strand of JAFTDQ010000075.1, from coordinate 3,827 downwards.
GAGGAACGTCAGGTGGGCGTATGATTTTTCAATCAGGAGGATCGCCGCAATGACGAAAAATATGATGTTGAAATAGGTGAACACGTTTGACAGTATGATCTGAGCAACCGTTTTGTTCCCCTTTTCATCGGTTTTGTTCGTCAGACCGTCGGTTGTGCGCTTTTCCACCTGTTCGGCGGAGAGGCCGGTCTCAGGATCGGTATCGTATCTTAGGACGGCCGAAAGATCGGGTCCCTTTTTCTTTCTGAAAAGGGATCCTATCTTTCCGGCGAGCGCCGGAATCTTTTTGGTCTTTTCTTTTTCTTCTTCCACGTTTACCATATTTTTACCGCAGGTCAGTCACGTGACCTGAAAACCCATTTTTTCTGAATATAGAACGAAAGGAAAAACAGAGCGCTGTCTATCGGAAGCTTTACGTATTTCGCGACGGTATTCGACGCCGTCGGAAAGATCCTGTTGAAGAATATGATGAGAAGCGTCGACGTCGTGAGAATGAAGAACGCGTTTATAAAATACTTGACAGTCGACGAAAGGACGCCGTTCTTCGCCCTGAAAACGATTTTCCGGTTTATCGTGAAGTTTATCGCCCCGGCGATCAGCCGGCTTGACAGATTTGCAGCGGATACCGGCATACCCGGGACGTACCCGAGAAACAGGCGGTAAATCAGATACTCGAGAGTGTAGCAGAGGAGCGAGGACAGGGCGAACGCGAGCTCCCTGCTGTAATATCTGATCAGTTCGTAAATTATCCGGCAGGTGTCCCTGAAAGGTCTGAAATGTGAATGCGTTTTGTCGCCGTTTACCGGCGTTCCGACCCTGAGGAACGTCCTCAGCGGTATTTTGTTCCGGCTGATCTCAAGAAGCATATTGGTCTCGAAATCATATCCGTCGCCGGGGACCGAGCATATGTCAGGTATGTATTTGGAAGGGAATCCGCGGAGTCCGGTGAGCGGGTCGGTGATCTTTTCATCGAAATCGCACACTACGGAAACAAGCGCCGAGGTGACGGCGTTTCCGTATCGCGCGCGCTTGAGTATCGTCGGGTCGCCCTTTCGTCTCATTCCGAGAACGACCGATGAAAAGTCGTTCGAACGGTGCGCGCAGGATACTGCGTCGCAAACCCTGTGATGTCCGTCCCCGTCGACCGTCACGGCGACGCGGCATTCCGGAAGGTTTTCGGAACAGTAAAGAAGTCCCGTCCTGAGGGCCGCTCCTTTCCCGAGGTTTTTTTCGTGAGAGAGCACGACGCAGTTTTCGAGAAGCCCGAGTTCCTCGAATATTTCGGAGTAGGAAGCCGGCGAGCCGTCGTTCACGATGATTACGCGATACGCTTCCGCGCCGATAAGTTCTATAACGAGCGGAATTATCGTTTTCGGCGGCTCAAGGGAAGGGATGACGACGGCGGTAAAGGGTGGAAATGTTTTTCGTCCGCTCATGTTGCCTCCGTTCATCCGAATTTTTCACTCTATATTATACCATATTCCGCCCGGCGTTTCAACTGCATTATTTCGTGGGGCGTCCCCGACTGAAAAACGGCAAAAACAGAAAAAAATTTTTCGGGAAGCAGAAAAACCCCTTGCAAAACCGCGTCCGATGGTTTATAATATAGGCGAAGTGGAGCAAAGTGGTTCAAAGTGGCTGAAAAGCAGTCCGGACCTTGCCCCGTACGTTTTTGTTTTTTCGGAGATGCCCCGATGTTCTGCGGCGAATACAGCCATACGCTTGATTCCAAAAACAGAATAATCCTCCCCTCAAAGCTGCGCGATCAGCTCGGGCAGCGCGTCGTCCTCGCAAAGAACGTCGACAGATGCGTGACTCTCTACACAGAGGAAAAGTGGGCGCAGTTCTGCGGAAAACTCGACACTCTGCCCGATATAGAGACGCGCCGCGTGAGGAGATTCCTGTATTCGACGGCGTTTGAGACCGAACTGGATTCACAGGGGCGCATACTCGTCCCGCCGAAGCTCTGCGAGTACGCCGGACTTGAAAAAAGCGTGACCGTCATCGGCGTCGGCGACCACGTCGAGATCTGGGATTCCGACGAATGGAGCAGAGAGCAGAACGGAGAACGCTCCGAAGATATAGCCGACATACTCATTGGCCTCGGATTCTGAAATGCCGGAGACGTTTTCCCATTACTCCGTCATGCTCGAAGAGGCCGTTCGCGGGCTCAACGTTAAAAAGAACGGACTCTACGTCGACTGCACCGCCGGCGGAGGCGGACACAGTTTTGCGATCGCCTCGCGGCTCGACCCCGAAGAGGGCGGCCGGCTCATAGCGATCGATCGTGACGCCGACGCGATAGAGGCGGTAAAAAAAAGACTTTCCACGCTTCCCGGGCAGGTCTGGGAAGCGGAAAACGACAATTTCTCGGATCTTAAAGAGATTCTCGGCGGCAGACAGGCCGACGGGATTCTTATGGATCTCGGCGTTTCGTCGTATCAGCTCGACTGTCCCGAAAGAGGATTTTCCTACATCACGGACGCGCCCCTCGATATGAGGATGGACAGGGAACAGGAGCTGACGGCTTACGACGTCGTCAACGGATATGAAGAAAAGCGGCTCGCCGACCTGATTTTCGCGTACGGCGAGGAGCGTTTTTCGAGACGGATAGCGGCGGCGATCGTTTCAGAGCGCAGGAAAACGCCGATAGAATCGACGCTCCGGCTCGCCGAGATAGTCTCGACCGCCATACCGCACAGGGAAAAGAACGGTCATCCGGCGCGAAGGACGTTTCAGGCGATAAGGATAGAAGTCAACGGAGAACTGAACGTGATCGAGCCGGCCGTGAGAACGGCTGCGGAGTGCCTCTCCCCGGGCGGACGGCTCTGCGTGATCACGTTCCATTCACTCGAGGACAGGATAGTCAAGAACGTGATAAACGATCTTTCGACGGGCTGCGTCTGTCCCCCCGGCCTTCCGGTCTGCGTATGCGGCAGAAAGCCGGTGCTCGAAAAAGTAACGAAAAAACCGCTCACCCCTTCGGAGAGGGAACTGAGCGAAAACAGGCGCTCTCACAGCGCTAAAATGAGAATAGCCGAAAAAATCTGAAGACCCGCGGCAAATAATCCGAAAGGCACGGAAACGGTCATGGCAAGAGGAAAAAGGATACTTCCGACCGCTGTAAGCGGCAGAAACAGGAAAATCAGAAATATGGACGAGCTCAGGAACGAAAAACGTTCCGGGCGCTCTCCTTTTGCTCTCGAAATAATAAATCCCTCAAAGCCTGTAAAACAGATGCCGGAGATCAACCCCGTCACCCCTGCCGAGCAGGTCAGCACGGTTTCGGTGGACAAAAAGGCGTCTTTTCCTTTCACCATCATAATCCTCGCGCTCATCTGCACGCTTCTTTTCGCTTACATAATCTACAACTACGTCCTGATTTACGAGCGTACCTCGGTCGTCGCGGACCTTCGCGCCGAAATATCGACGCTGAGCGCCGACGTGAACGACCTCAACGCAAAGCTTGAAATGAAAAACGATCTCGGAGTCATCTCGGAGCTTGCGCTTTACGACTACGGGATGGTCAGCGTCGACGAAATCGAAAAGCGTTACGTCTCGATAGACTTCAAGGACGTTATTATAAGGCCGCAGGGGCAGGAGTGAATACTTGCTGTTTTACGGGGGAGAGGACTCTCCCCCGTTTTGATATGAAGCGGCCGTCGTAATTGTTAAATAATTGTTCCTGTACGTTTGTCAATGATGTGAGACCAAGTTTTGAAAAAATAATTGAGCAAAGAAAGAACAAAAGCGTCCAGCGGGGTGAGTGAGAGAGGGGTGGAGCGGAGCGGAACCCCGAACGAAGGAAGCCCGCTGGGCACTCGGCG
>JAFTDQ010000074.1 GCA_017454075.1 Clostridia bacterium | reverse complement strand
GATCCAGTTGGAGGTCCTCGCCGGGAGGAGTTTCAGAAGCGCCGCGACCGCGTGGTACTGCGCGCCCTTCGTGCGCAGGGGACGGGGATTCTTTTCCGTCGCCGCCTTATATACGGCGTCCGCGATTTTTTCGGGCGGCATACCGTTCTGTTCGTCGTGCTCCGCCCGATCCATTCTACCGGATATTTGCCTCATTTGCAACCGGAAACTGAAAAAACATCAACATTTCCTCCTCCGCTCAGGAGGAATATTTTCCCGCCGAGCCGTGAGGATCTTTGATCGGTCAGCTTTCGGTTATATCGTATCTTTCCCTATAGGCTTTATACGCCTTGTAAAAATGGCTGAGATCGCAGAATCCGCAGGACAGAGCTATCTGCGTCAGCGTGAACTCGCCGCTTTCTATCATCCGGCGCGCCTTATCGAGCTTGAAGTCTATTATCGCTCTCTGCGGGGATTTCTGTGTTTCTTTCATGAATATTTTATATAGACCTGATCTCGACACGTTAAGATGTTTCGCCATTTCTTCAACCGTCAGATTCGCCGCAAATCGCTCTTCCATGAAGAATTTCGCTTTTTGGATCATTTCATTAGTGCTCGCGGGCTTGGAAACCACACGCGGCAGCGACTGGATCGCCAGAAAGAACAGGGCAACGGATGACTCAAAATCCCAGTTGTTCTGTGAATTTCTGATTGCCGGATCGGCACGAAGAAGTTTTTGAGCCGTTCTTATCTCTTCCCGATCCTTATAAAAGAGAAAAACGCCGGAGCTGTCGCCGAGTCCGTGATTTCTCAGCGCCCTTTCCGTCTCGTCCGTCCTGCCCGCACCCGTCCAGAAGTAAGTCCACGGATCGTCCCCGTCCGCCTGATAAGAGGTCACTTCGCCCGGACAGATAAAAAAGCCCTCTCCGGCTCCCAGCTCGAAGCGCTTTCCCCGGAAGCTGAAAACCCCGCGTCCGCTCAGAACGTAGTGAAGAAGAAACACCTCCCTGATCGCCGGTCCGTATTTGTGATCGGGCGGGCAGTTGTGGAATCCCGAATAAGCTATGAAAACGTTTTTCATCGTTAATGATCCTTTGAAATCTATTTATACAAGTAATTCTAACAAATAAACGCAAAAATGTCAACATAAATACAAGAAATGTACACATGAATAATAGTTTTTTCAGAGGGTTTGATGTAAAATGATATGTAGGATCGAATTATAATCGGCATAGACAGAAAAAACAAAGAAAAGAAAGGAAAAAACAAAATGAAAAAACTCATCAGTATGATTCTGGCGCTCGTCATGGTCGCCGCTTTCGTGCCCGTGACGTCAGTCGGCGCACTCACCGCCACGTCCGGCTGGGAGAAGAGCGCTGACGGCAAATGGCATATCTCGGACGCAAAAGATCTTCTCGCGTTTGCCGAAAAGATCCACGACGGCTGCACCTTTGCCGGAGAGGAGGTCGTTCTCGACGGCGACGTAGTCTTCAACGACAAAACCGCCGACGAAATGAAAGCCGACGGCACCGGTCTCAACGAATGGCCGGTCAACGCTTCCGACGCGGGATTTGCCGGAACTTTTAACGGAAACGGTCACGGCATTTACGGACTGTATGCAGCTTCGACCGGAAACCTCGGTTTTGTCTATACGGTCAATGGCGGCAGATTTGAAAACGTAAGCTTCCGGGAAACATATTTCAAGGGCGGTCATTATGTCGGCGTCGTCGCCGTAGTCACATCATATTATGCGGAATTTGAAAACGTCAGCGTCGACGGTATCATTGAAGCGGCAAGCTCCGGTTACGGCAACTATTTCGGCGGTTTTGTCGCCACTCTCAGAAGCGCCGCTGCCTTCACCTCCTGCATTTTCAACGGGTCAGTGAACGGCAAAGACGACGTCGGAGGCTTTATCGGGATCATAGAGACCGGCGGATCGGATCTGAGTTTCGATTCCTGTACGAACAACGGCCGGGTGAGCGGCCGCAATCTTGTCGGCGGCTTTGTCGGCTTCACGTATAATACAGGAATCGAATTGTCATTTGAAGAATGTCTGAACTCCGGAGCTGTGAGCGGCGCCAGTTACGTCGGCGGTTTCGTCGGCGACCTCTACGGAAGCGGCACTTCGGCATCATTTGTCGGTTGCGTGAACGACGGAGCGTTGACCGGTTCGGGAGGTTATATCGGCGGCTTCGTAGGAACTATTGAAGCGAGCGCTTCCGAAGGATTGACGTTTGATTCGTGCACGAACATCGGAGATGTGAACGCCGCGGGAACAAACATAGGCGGCTTCATCGGTGGATTGTTCAGCGCGTTTGATATAAGCTTTGGTTCCTGTCTGAACGCCGGGGCAGTGAGAAGTTCAAAAACCACCGGCAACGTCAACGCAGGCGGTTTTGTTGGCGGAAAATTAGGCGGTTCATTGGAAGTCAGATCCTGTATGAATCAGGGGGATGTCAGCGCAAATCAGGTGGTCGGCGGTTTTGTAGGCGAGGTCAAGGGCAACTGCACTACGGTCTTCATCGACTCTCTGAACGCGGGAGCTCTCACTACGGTCAACAGCGGATATATCATGGGCGGTTTTGTGGGTCAGTACGACGGAACGGAGACCGTCACCGTGACCCGCTGCGTAAACGTTGGAAACATTCACTCTAACCAGCCGAACAACGACGGCGGTTTCACCTGCTATGTCGGCGGCGGAACGGTCACGTTTGACAACTTCTTCAATCTGGACGGTTCCGTCGTCGGAAGCGACGGAATTGTGCTCGGAAGCGCGGCGGTCACGGGAACGGTAACGAGCGTTTTGCTTGCGGATCTTGCCTCTCTCGGCTCAACTCTCGGATCGGGCTGGGGTTATAAATTCATCCCGGTCCCCGCCTGCTTCACCGACGGCACCTATGCCTGCGACGGCAGACTTCACGTCAAGACCGTCGAAGATCTTATGACGTTCGCAAACTTTGACAGCGATTATTCCGGCGTAACGGTCGTTCTGGACAACGATATAGTTTTCAACGATATGACCGCCGAAGAAATGAAGACTTCCGCCCCCGCAAACGTCTATTCAAATCCCGGAACCTTTAAAGGCACGTTCGACGGACAGAATCACAGTATAACAGGACTCTATTTCAACGGCGTCGGCGGTCTGTTTGAATCAATCGACGGAACAGACGGCGGCAAGATCAAAGACCTCAATCTTGTCGAGGCGTGCAACGTCAGCGGTATTGCTTATCCGGCTCTCCTTGCAAGAGGGATCACCAACGGAACGATCGAGGGCGTTTATATCAGCGGATTTGTCGGCGGAGACTGGTATCTCGGCGGCTTCTGCGCTTATATTGACGAGCCCTATTCCGGCAACGCAACCGTTTTCAAAAACTGCTGGTTCGACGGCGTTGTGGAAAGCGGCAGAGAACGTGCCGCGGCTTTTGTCGGAGGTACGTACGCCGCTCAGACACTCACTTTTGAGGACTGTCTCAACACCGGAACCGTCACCTGCACGGGAAATGCGTTAGTGTCCGGGTTTGTCGGATACATTTCCGCGGATCTCGGCAGCTCGTCGGTGAACTTCACCAGATGCGTGAATCTCGGTCTCGTCAGGACCGCTTCCGCAAGGTGCGGAGCCTTTGTCGGCAATTCGGTTTCGGGTGCGACCGTGGTTTTTGAAAACTCGCTGAAACTAAACGGCGCGTCGGGTTCGACCGACGTTTACGGTTCGGCGGCGGTGACCGGCGCTCCGGCAACGGTCGACTGCAGCGCGTCGGTCAGCGGCAGCGCGGCTTTCAGCTCCTGGGGCTGGAACAAGACCGGAGACGTTGTCACCTACGCTCCCTGCAATAAGAATTACTCCGCTCAATACACAGTCGTGAGCATGAAGGCGCTTGTCGACAGTGTTGCCGGCGTTTCCGCCGGCTCCGGTGAGGACAAGGGCCTCACGGAATACACGGTCTTCAAAACAGGCACGAACGTTCCGTTCGCGAACAGCTGCGTCAATGCTTTCAGAGCGGAAGGCTTCATTCTCGTTTATGAAAACAACGCTTCCGGCAAGGGAGTTTACATTGCTCAGCTCACAAAGAGCAACGCTCTTGTAACCGTAAACTATGCGAACAATTCCGGCACTACCTTCGTTTCAGCAATGCTCGATCAGCCTCTCAGCCCCCACCTCAACGACAGCTTCAGCGGCACGGCGATCAGCGGCAATAAAAACTCGCTTGCGCAACTCAAACTCACCGAATCCGGCGACAGCTACGTCATCCAGCTCAAAAATACCCATTTCATCGTCGTTGACGGCGGCGAGTCCGGCGATCTAGAGGGTCTGATCGCTTATCTCGAGGATCACGTTTCGGCAGGACAGACGCCCGTCATCGAGGCGTGGTTCTTCACTCACCTGCACGCGGATCACTCCGGGCTTCTCATGGATTTCAGTTCGGATCCTTCGTTTATCGACAGAGTTTTCCTCGAGGGATTCTACTTCAACGAGCCCTCAAGCACCGTAAAGAATTACAGCGGCGGCGTTTATACCCAAATTAACCAGGAGCGTCTGGCGATTGCTTCCCTTCGCACCTCAGCGGGCGCCACCCCCGTCATCTACCGCCCGATGACCGGCCAAAGATATTATTTCTGCGACGTAACCGTAGACGTTATGGCGTCTCAGGATCTGTTTACCGACGCTGATATCGCATACTGGTACGACAATACTTCAGATCCGGATTACACCGCAAATTCCGGCAACGGCGGCTTCAACGATTCTTCGACCTGGTACAAATTCACGCTCGACGCAAAGACCTTCATCGAGGGCGGCGACTCCTACAAGGCGGGTATGGATTTCATCATGGCTTCATACGACCGCGAGGATATCAGGTGCGACTACTTCAGCGTGCTCCATCACGGCGCTTCGACCTGGAACGACTTCACCGACTGGGTCGGCGGGTTTGATAATCTCCTTTTCCCGACTTCACACGAAAGGGAATATGAAAACGTTCTTGTCGACACAAGAAACGTCTATCTCAGAAACCACGCGAGCGGCGAATCGTATTACGCTTATCTCGGCACCGAAACGTTTGTATTTGATCCCGTCTCGACTTTCAACTACGGCGACCTCGACGCCAGCGGCGAGATCGACACCGTCGACCTCTCCCTCCTGAGACAGTACCTCGCCGGTTCCTCAGGGCTCACGATCGACCTTAACGCGGCAGATACCGACGGCAGCGGCGAGATCGACACCGTCGACCTTTCGCTCCTAAGACAGTACCTCGCCGGCGGCGTCAGCGCTCTCGGCCCCTCAGCGTAATTCCTCTTTGATCCTCACGCGGATCACCGTTCTCCGATCCGCGTGACGGGATATTTCTCCAAAAGGACCGCCGCGTTTCGTGTGTCTTCATGCGGCGGTCCTCACTGAAGCCCCTCCCCGTCGCGCCCAAGTCCGGCGGGGACGGCAAAACCCCGCGGAGTCATCGGCTCCGCGGGGAATTCTTTATTGACTTCAAGCGTTCGTCACGTATACATCTTTGAAATGATCCAGTTGGAGGTCCTCGCCGGGAGGAGTTTCAGAAGCGCCGCGACCGCGTGGTACT
>JAFTDQ010000073.1 GCA_017454075.1 Clostridia bacterium | reverse complement strand
TGCACGCCCGAGTTTTTTGCGTTCTGCAAGACCTCGGGCTGCGATATAGTCAAGTATAACCAGGGCTCTTTCAAGGACGGCATAGCCTGGTACGACCTGACCGAATCGAGATACCTCAATTCGTCCGAACAGGGTCTTGTCGGTCACAAATACAGGATCTGCGTCTACGTTGCCGCAAACGACGGATATTCATTTGCGACAAAGAACGATTTCTCCGCTCTGAACGCCAAGGTCAACGGACAGACGGCGAGCGTGATAGACTACAGCTCGGCGGGATTCAGAAAATCCCAAAAAGAAGTCCTGATCTCCTTTGATTTTGCCGCCTGCGATTTCCAGACCGTCACCTCTGTCTCCGAACTGATCGAAAGACCCGCCGCGGCGAAGACCCCGGACTTCGATCTCGACGGAGAATACGACGACTACGCCGTCGACGACCTCTTCAACGGGGATGGCTTCATCAACGGCGTGAAATGGATGCAGCTCAAAAAGGAATCGAACGGTGAAATGACGATCGTCAAGACTCTCGGCAAAAACGACGTCTTCGATCACTCCTCTCCATATAGAGTCTACATCAGGCTTGTCACGAGATCCGGCCGCTCGTTCGCGGTCAAGGCAAACGGTCAGCCCGACGTCACCGCGAAGGTGAACGGCGGCACTGCGTACGCAGTCCGCTGCGACTCGAACACAAACGCGAAATACTACCTCAACGTTGCCTGCGACTTCGAGCAGGTCGACAAAAACACGATCTCTTCGGTTTCGATCAGTTCCCTGTCGGAGCCCGTCGGCGGCGAGACCGCCTCGACCGCCTGCACAACGGGAACGGAATACACCGTTAAATCCGCGGTATGGAAGGATCTGACCGACTCAAAAGACCTTTCAAAATCAGACAAGTTCACCGAAAACCACAAATACTCCTTCAGCGCGACTCTTGCCGCCGCAAACGGCTGTGAGTTCAAAAAAGGAAACCAGCTTTCCGTCACGGTCAACGGACGCGACGCGGCCGTAAAGAACAACGACGGGACGTCGGTCACCTTCAGCGTCGAATACACCGCGGCTCTCTCTAAAACGATCACTTCCGTCAGCATCAACGGCGTGACGGATCCCGTCAAGGGCGGGACCCCGGGATATTCCGTGACGGTCTCCCCAGCCGCAAAATGCGAGATCGACACGGGCTACAGCGACGCAAAACTCGGCATTAAAAACGGCGTTCAGTGGATTTGCAGCAACAACACGGTCCAGGTCGGGGAAAAGTTCTCCGCGGGTTACTGGACTGTCAACGTTTTCCTGAAAGCAAAATCCGGCTTCGAATTCGAACATGACGCGGGCAACACCATCCTCACGACAGCGACTGTCAACGGCCTTAGCGGAGCTGTCGTCTACTGCGACTGGATCTCCGTCACGGAAACGTACGTCAGCTTTGAGTTCCCCTACTCCATCCCCTCGGAAACACTCTACGAGGCCGGAGTCAAATTGACCGCTCCCAAGGCGGGATCCGCGCCGTCGTTTGCGGCAAGCGCCGATTCCAAGGCGTACTGCACTTCGTCCACGTCCTCCGGAAACGTCAAGAACGGAGTCTCGTGGATCGACACGACGACGGGCGCGTATCTGAAGGAATCCGACAAATTCACCGCCGGACACGCCTACAGATGCTCGGTACTGCTCAACGTATCCGACGGATACAAATTCTCCTCCGGCGTCCTCTCCTGCACCGTGAACGGCGAGCCCTGTTCATACTACGGCGGCGAGCTCCAGGCGGACGCGATCACTCTCTTTTACGACTTCCCGCAGCTTCCGGGCGGCGACAAGAGCATTGAAAAAGTTTCGATAGACGGCTCGTTTGCAGAAAACGCGGTCCTCAGTTCGACTTCGCTCACAAGCTCCACCGCGGGAATAGCCTCCGTCACGACCGAATGGGACTGCGACGGACAGATCCTCGCAGACGGGACGAAAGTCGCCGCCGGAAAGCAGTATATGGCATACATCACGCTGAAAGCCGCTTCGGGATACGTTTTCGGCACGAACGTGAAGGTCAGCGTTTTCGGCACCGAATACGACGCGGTCTGGACCTCCGAACAGAACAAGACCGCTCAGTTCAACACCGCGGTGCTGTCAGTCGCCGCGCACACCCACACTCTCAAAAGGATCGCCTCAAAGAGCGCGACCTGCATCGAACCCGGAATTAAGGAATACTGGGTCTGTTCCGACTGCGGCGCGAAGTTTTTGGACTCCAACGCTAAAAACGCCGTCACCGACGACGAAAGCCTCGTGATCGCTCCGCTCGGACACAGCATATCCGACAGATTCAGAAGCGACGCAAATTATCACTGGCGCACCTGCACCCGCTGCGGCGCGGTCCTCGACGAAACGAAGATGGTCCACGAGGATACGAATAAGGACGGAAAGTGCGACTCCTGCGCCTACAACCTCAGCGCATCCGTCAGCACCGCTCCCGCGACTAAACCTGTGAGCACCGCTCCCGCGTCCACTTCGCCCGCGTCAAGCGCTGCCGCGACCGAAGCGCCCCCGGTCTCTTCGGAGCCCTCGGCTTCTTCGGAGCCGGAAAACTCCTCCGCGCCCGCCGAAACGAGCTCTCCCGCCGGGACGTCCGAGCCTTCCTCGGCGGCAACCGAGCCCGCCGGGTCTTCGTCCGCCGTCCCCTCTTCGACCTCCGCCGAACCTTCCGGCGAAGGGTTCCCGTGGTGGATCGTCGCCGTCGTTTTCGGCGCGGCGGCCGTCGCGGCCGGTGTGACCGTGCTGATCGTCAAGAAGAAAAAGGCCGCCTGAAGAATTATAGACAGCTTTAGGTCAAACCCGGTAAAACCAAAAAATATCTTCCGTCGGAGGAAAAAATGAAGCTGAAAAGATGCCTCTCGCTTGTACTCGCCCTGCTGTTTGCAGTTGGACTCGTCCATTTATCCGCCTCCGATACGGACGCGGGAAAACTCTTCAACGTCTCGCTGGGATTCACGAGCGATTACTACGTTTACGCGCCGGGAGCCTTCGACATCTACGTCGTGACGGACGCCGAAGAACCGAAATATCAGTGGTGCGCTCACTTTTCGGGGACGGACTATTACGTCGATCTGGTGGACAACGAGTATTATTCCGGCACGAGCACGCATCATCTGTCACTCATCACCAAAGACGGGAACGCAGACGACGACTGGAGCGAAATTGCTTTCACCTGTCTTGTCACCGATAAGAACGGAGTGAAAGTTTACGGTCCGGAAGTCCACATGATAGTACTCACTCATAAAAGCCTGCTCGACAAACTTGAGAAAAACGGAGTGAAGTTTTCTTCGTTCGGGCTGACGAATTACACGGCAAAGCGCGAGACCGACGGAGTGACTTATTTCGACGTTTACGCGGACAAGGGCATCTCGACGAAGCTTTCTTACGGCGTTCTCGATAAGGAGCAAAGAGACGTTTTCGAGGCTTCCGAAGGCGAGATCAAAGTAGAAAAATTCATTACCGAAAATTCAAAGAGCGTCGAATATACCGGTGACACGTATTACCCCAACAAGCTCGGGAACGGCGCCTTGACCGTCACGGGAAATCTCGTCCTCTATATGAGAGGACAGCGCATGGAGACCATCGACACGAAGACCTACGTGGTGAACGTGCTCGCTCCGGAGGGGATCGGCGCGGCGACGACAAAGTCCGCCGCCGCCCTTCAGGACAGCATGTCCTTCCACCCGGTCACGCTCACGAACGTCCCCGCCGGGACCTACGTCAGACTGCTCGAGGACAAGGGCAGCTTCTGGAAGGTCGCCGTGAACGGATATATGGGCTATATTCCCGTGACTTCTCTCAACGTGATGGAGAATATCGGCGCGGTATCCGTTTCCGTCGCCGAGCCCGTCGCTTACGCGAAGGCGGACAACGCCGTCACTCTCGAACCGGGCGCGGGATACAGAGCCGACCCGCAGAAGAATCAGCAGATATGGTATGACAGGACGGCGAACAGATTTCTGGATCCGGGCGACTCGTTCCTGCCCGGGCATCAGTACAGAGTGAACGTATGGCTGAGCGCCGACGCGGGAAAGCGGTTCGTGACAAAGGACGGCAAGCCCTCCGTCTCATCGTTCGTGAACGGGATGACGGCGAAGACGAACAAAGCCTACGAGCAGGATCCCGAGGAAGTGATCGAGGTCGCCTTCGACTTCGACCACGTCCACGATCTGAAAAAGGTCAACAGAGTCTACCCCACCTGCACGACGGCGGGAAAGGAATATCACTACGAATGCTCCTGCGGCTGGAGATTCGAGGACGCGGCGGGAAAAGTGAAGATCACGGACGAAAACTGGGGGATCATCCCGGCTCTCGGACACCGTGAATCCGCGTGGAGCTCTAACGGAACGCAGCATTACAAGGTCTGCCAGCGCAGAGAGTGCGGCGAGACCCTGCCTGAGACGAAGGGCGCGCATACCGGCGGGACGGCGACCTGCGAGCACGGCGCATACTGCGACGTGTGCGGGCTCGAATACGGCGCGAAGGTCTCTCACAAGTGGTCGAAAGGCTGGGACTATAAGGACGAGAACGGACACGCGCATTTCTGCGCCTATCTCTGCGGAACTCACAGCGAAATAAAGCCCCACCGCCCCGGAAAGGAAGCCACCGCGACGGAGCCTCAGGTCTGCCTCGACTGCGGCTTCGTTCTGAAGGAAGCCGGAAGCCACACTCATACGCTCAAAAAAGTCGCCGCCAAAGCCGCTGACTGCTTCACGCCGGGAACAAAGGAGCACTGGATATGCACGGACTGCGGCGCGAAATTCAGCGACGACAAGGGCCTGAAGCCCGTCACGGAC
>JAFTDQ010000005.1 GCA_017454075.1 Clostridia bacterium | reverse complement strand
GTAGCATCTTAGGGGATTACTCTCAAGACATACGGCTTTATCGATTTTAAAGAATGTGCAGCCAATTTTTATCAAATTGAAGGCGGAAGCGGTAACTGCGTTGGCGGAAGAGATATTACGGATTTGTCCTTTACTTTTTACACATCGCCCAGACCGATAAAGATTTTATTTTTGAAGAAGCACAGATTTCTCGTCTTGTCAAATAAAAAAGCTCGGAAACGATTTATGAGCTTTCAAAAACAAATCATTGATCTTGGGTACACAACATGGGATCTCTCATGAGATTCGCACTTGTTCGCGATACTATTTTTGCAAATAGGAATTTATAAAATTTGACCATTCACGAGCCGTTTTTTGTCCCAAAACAGTCCCGATTTAAAAAAACTGGCCTGTCTTTCCATGATTTACGGTCTAAATAGATACGAAATCAAGAAAACCCGGTTTCTGACCGGGTTTTCAATTCTGTATTTTGAAAAAAGATGCGTTAATCAAAGCGAACCTGATACTGAATTATGCGTTTTCGCGAGAATTGTTCGCCGGATTAATTTGTTCAAACAGATTTTGCAATGTTTTTATAGAGATCGATGAGATACAAAAAACTTCAGAAGCGTGCCAGGAGTGCGGCGCAGCGCGGCGCATATCCGCATATTCCGGACAATAAAGCGCTGACAAATTCCTGTTTATCGAAATAAAAACGATTCCGGTAAATCCGGATCTGACGAGACGTCGTCCCCGGAGAAAAAAATAAAAAAGGCCTTGACAAACCGCGGTCGGGGCCTTATAATATAATATGTAAGCAGAATAAATAATTCCGCATACGTCCGGGAGGCATTTATGAGACGCAAGGATCCTGAAAGAATACAGAAGATTATCGGGATAATCGAATACTGGAAGCTGAAAGAAGGGCGCGAGCCAACAATCGCGGACATAGCGAAGGACGCGGGAATGCCGCAGAGCCGCGTGCATGCTTATCTGAAAGAAATGGATGAGAAAGGTATCATCACATACCGGCACCGTCAGTTCGATACTCCCAGGACCGAGATGATATCAGATGATATAAACACGGCGCCCGTCGTCGGCTCGGTCAAATGCGGCGATCCTCAGCTCGAGGAGGCGGAGATATACGAATACGTACGGCTCCCGGCTTCCATCTTCGGAAACAAGGAGATGTACATACTGAGGGCGTCGGGCGACTCCATGACCGACGCCGGGATCGACGACGGCGACACCGTCGTCGTCGAAAACAAACAGTACGCCGAAAAGAACGATATCGTCGTAGCCACGGACGATGACGGAGCGAACACCCTGAAGCGATACGTCGGGACGAGCAAAGGCAAGGCCGTGCTGAATTACGAAAACGCGGAAAAATATCCCGGCAAACAGATCCTGCTCGACAAGATGCGCATCCAGGGCATCGCCAGGTTTGTCATTAAGAAACTCTGAGGGCAGAATAATGGAAAACACGAATTTAAGGCAATATCTGCTTGTCGACACCTCGAAAACGATGTCAGGGATCGAGGTCCCGAGGATCGTATACTGGCTCGACGGGAGGCGGTGGAAGGTCGACAGCGTACAGTTCATCAGACCGGTCCCGAAATCAATGGACGGCGCCACATGTTTTACCGTTATCATCGCGGGCAGAAAAGCGAACATATACAAAGACTACCGCGGATGGTACGTGTATCCGAAGGAAAAGCTTACGGACGGCGACATCGCGGAGATGCGCAAAAAGTGCGTTCTCAGAACGCTCGAAACGTCTGCGAACGACTGAGATGATAATTGTTTCAAAAACGGTATGACGGCATGAAAGAACGGATTTATATTGATCGGAACATAAGGAGGCAGGGGTACGGAAGAGCTCTGTACAAAGCGCTCGAGGAGAGATTAAAAGAAAAAGGCGTACTCAATCTGTACGCCTGCGTCGGCAGCCCGACGGAAGAAGACGAATATCTGACGTATGACAGCGAAAGGTTTCATTCGCGGCTCGGCTACAAAAAAGTCGGGGAATTTCACTCCTGCGGGTACAAGTTCGGGCGCTGGTATAACATGATCTGGATGGAAAAGATCATAGGAGAACACGAAAGCGGACAATGAATCAGGGCGCGGGACGTCCGGCATTCAGACGCACGAAAAACCGGTCCGGGAGCGTGCCGCGCCCGGACCGGTTAATTATTTTTCCTTTATGACTCAGACTATCCCCTGCCAGAGCATCGCGTCGGCGACCTTGATGAAGCCGGCGATGTTCGCTCCGGCTACGAGGTTGCCCTCCATGCCGTAGTCCTTCGCCGCCTGAGAAGCGTTTTTGTAGATGTTTCTCATTATGCCGTGAAGCCGCTCGTCGACCTCCTCGAACGTCCATGAAAGACGGATCGAGTTCTGGGACATTTCAAGTCCCGAGGTGGCTACGCCGCCCGCGTTTGCCGCCTTGGCGGGGCCGAAGAGAACGCCCGCCGCCTGGAGCTTTTCGACCGCCTCAGGGGTGCTCGGCATGTTTGCGCCCTCGCAGACCGCGTAAACGCCGTTTGCGATGAGCTTGTCGGCGTCCTCGCCGTTCAGTTCGTTCTGAGTTGCGCACGGAAGCGCGATATCGCACTTAACGCCCCAGATGCCGCGGCCCTCTGTATACACGGAGCCGGGGACGCGCGCGGCGTACTCTTTGATTCGTCCGCGCTCGACCTCTTTGATCTGTTTGACGACGTCGAGCTTGATCCCGTCCTTATCGTATATGAATCCGTTCGAGTCGGACATCGCGACGACCTTGCCGCCGAGCTGGGTCGCCTTTTCGCATGCGTAGATGGCGACGTTGCCCGAGCCGGAGATGACGACCGTCTTGCCCTCGAAGCTCGTTCCGTGATCCTTCAGAAGCTCGTCGGTGAAATAGCAGAGCCCGTAGCCCGTCGCCTCTTTGCGCGCGAGAGAACCGCCGCAGCAGAGCGCCTTGCCGGTGAGAACCCCGTGATACTCGTTGACAAGTTTCTTATACTGACCGAACATATAACCGATCTCGCGGGCTCCGGTTCCGATATCGCCGGCAGGAACGTCCGTGTCGGGTCCTATATGTCTGAAAAGCTCGCTCATGAAAGACTGACAGAATCTCATGACCTCGCCGTCGGATTTGCCCTTGGGATCAAAATCCGAACCGCCCTTGCCGCCGCCCATAGGCAGCCCGGTCAGGGAGTTTTTGAAGATCTGTTCAAATCCGAGGAATTTGAGTATCGACGCGTTGACCGACGGATGGAGGCGGATGCCGCCCTTATAAGGGCCGATCGCCGAATTGAACTGAACGCGGTAACCGCGGTTTACCTGTACCTCGCCCTTGTCGTCCACCCACGTGACGCGGAAACGGAGGAACCGTTCGGGCTCGATCATCCTTTCGATGACGCCAGCCTTCACGATGTCGGGACGCTTTTCAACGACGGGAACGAGCGACGCGAGTACCTCGCCGACCGCCTGATGGAACTCCGGCTCGCCGGGATTCGTCTTTACGGTCTTTTCATATAGTCCGTTCAGATACTGGTTGTTTATCTGCATGAGAGTGCTTCCTTTCAAAAATGAAATTAACGGAGTAGATTATAATCATTTTTCCGCGTCCTGTCAAGGGGTTTTTGCGTTTTCTGCAAGTTTTTACTTTTCAACTTGCAGAAACGACTTGCCCGTCCTGCTCTTTACTTTTCGGTGCGCTCCACCTTTACCGAGATAACGGGAGTGCCGTACTCTCTGTTAAAGAGGGACGAGACCTTTGTCTCGTACCATTTTTTGATTTCCGCGTCGGTGAGTTCGCACTTTTCGCCGCTCGTCGTGATCTCGATGGTGATTTTCTGTTCTTCCATGATGGTTTTATTCCTTTCAGTAATTTCTCAGGCTGTCGGTCTCTTCCCTTGTAAGGCGGCGCCATTTGCCGGGCGCGAGAGTCCCGAGCTCGACGTCGCCGACCGCGACGCGTCTGAGTCTTTTAATGAGAAGCCCCGCTTTTTCGCACATGCGGCGTATTTGGCGGTTTCTCCCTTCGTACAGCGTGACGGCAAGCACCGTCTGCTGCTCCTCCGCCGAGACGACCGAGACGTCGGCCGCCGTGGTCACGTATCCGTCGATCTCGATGGGGCAGTTGAGAACGCCGAGCTGTTTTTCGTTTACGTTTCCCTTTACCCTTACCAGATAGCGCTTTGGTATATGATGGGACGGATGAGTAAGTCTGTTGGCGAATTCCCCGTCGTTTGTCAGTATCAGAAGCCCCTCGGAGTCCGCGTCGAGCCGTCCGCACGGAAAAACGCGGCATCCGACGTCAGAAACGAGTTCCGCGATGCATTTTCTGCCGAACTCGTCGCTCATCGTTGTCACGTATCCGCGCGGCTTGTTCAGCATTATGTACGCGTATGACGGCACCGTCGGGTAGGTGACCGGTCGGCCGAGGAACGCGACGGCATCAAGCCCCGGAGTGACTCTCCTGCCGACCTCAACGGGCTCTCCGTTTACGGTTATCGAGCCGTCAAGGATCCTTTTTTCGGCCGCTCGCCTCGACATAATGCCGCAGTCCGCGATATATTTCTGAAGCTTGATCCCGTCTTCGACACCGGAAAGCGTCATCCCCGCGGGATCGATCTTCTTTGACTGCCGTCCCGAAAGGACCTTGCCGCCGCTCATTCCCCGGATTTCTCCTGTTTCAGGTCCTCGGGATCGAGATCGTCGGGCTCCGCTTTTCCGTCCTTCGAAAATGTGCTCTTGATTCGCGTGATTATCTCCGGCGCCTTCTCGGCAAGCGAAGCGACGGAGTCGATTATCCCGACCGCCGGATTGCTTATCGCGGGATCTCCGACGTTCAGCACCTCCACGCGCCCGTCTTTCGTTATTACGAGAAAGCAGACCGGGGTGACCGAGATACCGGTCCCTCCTCCGCCGCCGAAGCAGGGCTTCGCCCCTGACGACGGAACGGTTTTCGTCTCGTCCTTGCTCTTCTGAGTGGATTTCGGATGATAATCCAGTCCGCCGGTCGCAAAGCCGACCGAAACCCTCGACACGGGTATGATGACGGTCCCGCCCGGGGCGTTTATCGGCTCTCCGATGACGGTATCCGTGCCCGCTATGGTCGAGATCCCCTCAAGCGACGATCTGATCATCTCACTCATGCTGTTTTCCATTGCTGTCTTCCTCCCCGGCTTCCGCCGCGTTTTTCGCATTTCCTTTTTTGGGTTTCTTCCTGCCGCCTATACCGAGCGCTCCGGCGGCGCCGGACGGCAGATTCCTATAAGCCGTTATCCCCGTCGCGAATACCTGCCATATCCTCATTCCGAGCGTGACGTCGATATCGACCGAGGCCTTATCCCCGTTAAAATCGACGGCAACGCCGTATCTCCCGCGGCAGTCATCTCCGTAAACGACCTTTTTGTTATCGTTCAGAAGCTCCGAAAGATACGCGAATATCTGCGCCGCCTCCCCGAAGGTGACGGCCGTTTTGTCGGGTTCTTTTCCCCTTATTATGAAAGCGAGGGCGTCTATCCTGATATAAATATGCTTCCCGAACTTTCCGAGTACGGGCGGAAGGACGCTCTTCGCCGTGTCGAGCCAGAGTTTTGCCTGATCAATGGGATTCTTTTTTTCCTTTTCTTTCCCTTCGGCGGCTTCGGCGGATTTCTTTTTCTTTTCTTTTTCGGCCTTTTTCTGTTTTTTCAGAAGTTTTTTCCGCTCTTTTTCAAGCTGCCTGAGTCTGTGCCGACGGAACTTTTCGATCTCAAAATCAGAGAGTCTGACCGGTTTTTTCTTTTTCGGAACGAGACGGAAGGTAAAAAACAACACCTTTATCCCGATCTCGGCCGATTCAAGGAAAGCGATCCTTATTCTGACCCTTATCAGAGCGACGAGGACGAAAAAGAGCAGCACGCCGCCGATTATATATAAGGCAGTCATCTCCGTCCTCCGATCCGGTCAGTTTTCGTCCGGCGCCCCGATATCGAGCTCGAGCGAAGGGGGATTACCCGCGTCCGCCGCTTCGCTTCCGTCCGGGCGGTTTTCTTCGGCCGCCCCGGCGATCCGCTCGTTTACGGAATCGACCACCTCGCTGACGGGGAGTTCGGATATCGATCCGAACCCGAAGCAGCGGAGAAACGTCTCGGTCGTTCCGTAGAGATTCGGTTTCCCGGGAACGTCAAGACGCCCGGTCACCTCGATAAGCTGTTTTTCGATGAGCGTGGTTATCGCGTACGAACAGTCGACGCCGCGTATCTGCTCTATCAGAGCCCTCGTCACGGGCTGATTGTACGCTATTATGGCGAGGGTCTCCATCGATGAGTTCGAAAGCCCTCCGTTCGCCCTCATACCGAGGGCCTTTTTGACCTGTTTTTCAAAAAACTCATTGGAGCAGAGCTGGCACGAATCGCTGAACCTGACGAGTCTGATCCCCCTGTTCTCATACTCGAAATACGGGGACGAAAGAATGACGTCGAGCTCTTCCCTTGTCATCTCGCAGGTCTCGGCGATCTTGTCGTACTTTACCGGAAACCCGGCCGCGAAGAGGATCGCCTCTACGGCGGGGGCGCGGCTCATGAGGTCTATATCCTCTTCTCCGTAATATGTGTCTGTCGTTATCTGATCATTCATCGGCGGTCACCTCGTTCCGCGCATGGCTTGTGTTAAGGATAAATATCACCCGTTCGTCCTCCGTCACGGACATTCTGATCCGCTGAACTTTAAGCAGCTCGAGCGAAGCTATGAATATCGCGACGAGCGCCGAGCGGTTTGCCGCCGTCATAAGAATATCCTCGAAAGGCGTTGACCCGCGCCTTCTCAGAATGCGAAGGATCGAATATATCTTTGACGAGACCGGTACGACCTTTGCGGCGAGAAGCTTTTCGATCTCCCGCTCGGAATCCTTGACGATATCCGCGTAGCGGCTGTTTTTCTCCGCGACGCGCTGCATCGCCCTGACAAGAAGCGACGGATCGATACTGTCGGGCAGGTCTCCGCGGGTGTCGAGCACCTCGGTCTCGCGCGCAAGGCGCCCGCCGAAAACGGTGTATCTGTCGGCGAGGAATGCGGCCGTCTCCTTGGCCCTCTGATACTCTGCGAGCCGGCGCGCCAGGTTTGCGCGCGGGTCTTCCTCCGGCTCCTCTCCCTCGACGGCCGGCTTCGGCAGGAGCATGCGGCTTTTTATCAGCAGCAGCTCCGCCGCCATTACGATGAACTCTCCGGCGATCTCCATGTCCATTTCCGCCATCTGACGGAGATAGTCGTTGTACTGATCGCATATCTCAGAGATCGGTATATCGTAAATATCTACGTTATTCTTTTTTATCAGCGCGAGAAGGAGATCGAGCGGTCCCTCGAAAACCTCAAGCTGGAAGCTCAGCTCACTCATCCGTGACCTCAGACCTTTATAACAAGTTCAATCAGATAGTCAAATCCCGAAAGTATCCCGTTTCTGAGAAACGCGAGCGGTACGTCGAACACTCCGACCCAGAGAAGGGCGATGAGGACGTATTTTATGATTCTTTCATATTTCATAACGCCGAAATAGGCGCTGTCGGGAAGGAACGCGAAAAGCACCCTCGATCCATCGAAGGGCGGTATCGGGAGCATATTGAAGACCGCTAGCCCGACGTTGAGTATCGTCGATACGTCAAAAAGAAGGTACACTATGATGACGGGATAATAGTACCAGTCCGAGGGCGCCGCAGGGATCAGCATCATCAGATGCGCCAGCACGTCAGAGACGAACGCAAGAAGAAGATTTGAAAGAGGTCCCGCAAGGGAGGTCAGCGCCATACCATGCTTGGGCTTTCTGAAATTGCCCGGATTTACCGGTACGGGCTTTGCCCATCCTATACCGACGAGAAACATCAGCAGCGTACCGACGAGGTCAAGGTGTCTGAGAGGATTCAGCGTGATCCGCCCCATGTGCTTCGCCGTCGGGTCGCCGAGCGAGTTTGCCGCTATCGCGTGAGACATCTCGTGAAACGAAAGAGAAAACAGTATGACGGGGACCGAAACGAGCACGCTGACGAGCGCGCTTATCGAAAACCCGTTTCTGATGAGCTGTAACAGCATTCGATCTCTCCTTTACTCTGTTTCACGAAACAAATCTTTTTATCCGCCCCGTCACGGCGTCGGTACCCTGTTTTTTCACCGACGAAACCGGGAAAACGTCCGCTCCGAATGGCGCGAGAGCCCCGCGCGTGACGTCAAGCTCCGCCTTTTTCGCCTTGTCGCATTTCGTCAGGATCACGGCGTACTCCGTGCCCGTCCTTACGAGCCAGTCGAGCATCGTGAGATCGTCCTTTGTAGGTCCGACCTTTCCGTCTATCAGCTGAAGAACGAGCTTCGGCGCGTCGTATCCCGAAAGAAAGCCGTCGGTGACGCGCGAAAAATCCTCTTTCCTGCCGTATGAACGGGCGGCGAACCCGTATCCCGGGAGATCTACGAACCATATTTTCCCGTCTATATCGTAAAAGTTCACCGTGACGGTCTTTCCGGGCGTCGAACTGGTATGCGCAAGGGATCTGCGGCCGAGCAGCGCGTTTATGAGCGAGCTCTTTCCGACGTTCGAGCGACCCGAAAAAACGACGCACGGTCTCGGCGCCGGAAACTGTTCCGGACGTCCCGCCGAGACGGTTATCCCGGCGTTTGAAAAATTGATCGTCATGTTTCCCCGCTCCGTTTCATATGGCGGCGCGGATCAGCCGTTTTCGGGACGTATCGCCCCTTTGATAACCTCGTCGACGGTCCTGCAAGGCACGAAGGTGAGGTTTTCCCTGACGGTGCTGTCAAGTTCCGGGATGTCCTTTACGTTGTCGCTCGGGATGAATACCGTGTTCACGCCCGCCTTGTACGCCGCCATGGTCTTTTCTTTGAGACCGCCTATCGCGAGAACTCTGCCGTGAAGGGTGACCTCTCCGGTCATTGCGACGTCGCGCCTAACCGGCCTGCCGCTGAGCTCGCTCGTCAGGGCCGTGACTATCGTCACGCCGGCCGAAGGACCGTCCTTCGGAACCGCGCCCTCCGGGACGTGAATGTGTATGTCCTTGTTCTTGTAGAAATCGGGGTCGATCCCGAGTTCTCCGGACTTTGAGCGTATATAAGTTATCGCCGCCTTCGCCGACTCTTTCATTACGTCGCCGAGCGAACCCGTAAGCTCGATCTTTCCGCTTCCGGGCATGGATACCGCCTCAACGCGGAGCAGGTCTCCGCCGAGCTCGGTATAGGCGAGCCCGTTGACGACGCCGACCTCGTCGCGGTCATATATCCTGTCGGGGATTATCCGCCGCCCGTTCAGGTATTTTCTGACGTCATCAGCGCCGAGCGTGACGGATTTGACCTCGCCCGTCACGATCTGCTTCGCGACTTTGCGGCATATCGACGCTATTTCGCGCTCGAGATTCCGCACGCCGGCCTCGGCCGTATAGAAATCGATGAGTTCGAAAATCGAGTCGTCGGTGAACTTCATTCTCCGGCGGTTGAGGCCGTGCCTCTTCAGCTGTTTCGGGATGAGATGGTTTTTGGCTATCGCGAGCTTCTCAAACCTTGTGTATATCTTAAGCTCTATGACCTCCATCCTGTCAAGGAGAGGTCTCGGAATGTTTTCAATGTCGTTCGCCGTCGCGATGAACATGCATTCCGAAAGATCGAACGGTACCTCTATGAAATGATCCCTGAACGATTTGTTCTGTTCCGAATCAAGCACTTCGAGAAGGGCTGACGACGGATCGCCGTGAGCGTCTCTCGTGAGCTTGTCGACCTCGTCGAGAAGGATCAGCGGGTTCATCGACCCGGCCGACGTTATCGCCTCGATGATCCTGCCGGGCATGGAACCGATATAGGTCTTTCTGTGACCCCTTATGTCCGCTTCGTCGCGCACGCCGCCGAGCGAGACCCTGACGTATTTCCGCCTGAGCGCGCGGGCGAGCGAGATGGCTATCGAGGTCTTCCCCGTTCCGGGAGGGCCGACGAGACAGATAATCTGATTTTTTATGCCGGGATTGAGGGCGCGGACGGCGATGAACTCAAGTATTCTTTCCTTGATCTTGTCAAGTCCGTCGTGATCGGCGTCGAGTATCTTTTTCGCCGCCGAAACGTCGGTGCGGTCGTTCGTTCTCTTTCCCCACGGAAGCTCGAGGACCGCGTCGAGATAATTCCTCTGGACGGAGCTCTCCGCCGAAGCGTACTGCATCTTAGCGAGCTTTCTGACCTCTTTGACGAGCTTTTCCCTGACTTCGTCGGGAAGCGGAGCGGCCTTTATCCTGCCCATGTACTCGACTATCTCGGGGTCGTTCTCCTCGTCCTCCTCGTCGGTCATGCCGAGCTCGTCGCGGATCGCCTTCATCTGCTCGCGAAGCATGAAGTCGCGCTGATTCCTGTCGAGCGCCGCCTTGACCTTCTGGTGGATCCTCATCTGGGTAGAAAGGAGCTCCTTCTGCTTCATTAGCATCATATCGGTCATCATCGCCCGCTTTTCGGGATTGAATTCGCAAAGGACCGTGATCTTGTCGTTAGGATCGACAAGAAGATATGCCGCGATGATATCGGCGAGTCTCCCGGCGTGCCCCGCGCGGCGGATCTCCGAGCTGACCTCGTCGGAAAGCGGGGGGAGAAACTCCGAAAGCTCCGAAACGCTGCTCTTCAGTTCAAGCATGAGCGTATCGTCCTCATCTGACGTTTCCTCGTTTATCTCCTTTACGAGACATTCGGCGAAGGTGGTCTGTCCGACCTTGTCGAGCGCCCTGACCTCCGCCCGGTGCTCTCCCGAGAGAAGAAGCTTGACCGACCCGCCCTGCATTCTCACGCATCTTTCAATGCGGCAGGTGACGCCGACCGCGGCAAATCCGCTCCCGTCCGGTTTTACCGGGAGAGCGAGGATCAGATTTCTGTTTTTTTCGGCTTTCTCACACAGACGGATGACAGCGTCGTCGTCTGTTTCGACAGACATCCTGTGCCCCGGAAAGAGCGTCTGCCCGTCGAGTTTATATACGGGAAGCCGTCTTTCGGTTATTTTTTCAACTGTATATCGCATAAATAGCCCTGATTTCGTGCATTAAAGTGTGATGATTTCGCGGAAGGTCTCGATGCTTTCAGCTCGGAAGGAGTCTCTGTTCACCGTGATAACGGCAAAGTCGCATTCCGTCTCGCCGTCCCCGACGCTGAACTTCGTCGGTCTGCCCGTCACGAAGTGCTCGATTATTGCGTCGCAGTCAACTCCGAGAATGGAATCAGGCCGCCCGGTCATGCCGAGGTCGCTGACAAATGCCGTTCCCTTGGGGAGCAGACGCGCGTCGGAGGTCTGAACGTGCGTATGGGTGCCGAAAACCGCCGTTATGCGGCCGTCGAAATAATTGGCGAGCGCGAGCTTTTCGGACGTCGCCTCGGCGTGCACGTCGAGGATCGAGACGTCGTATTTTCCCTCATGCTCCGAAAGGATCTTTTCGACCGTCCGGAAAGGATTTTCAAGCGGATCCATGAATACCCTGCCGAGCACGTTCATAACGAGAAACCTCGCTCCGCAAGCGTCGAGCAGCGTATATCCCCTGCCGGGGCACGGCTCGGGATAATTTGCCGGGCGGATACAGTAGGTGCTCCCGTCGAGATAATCGCGCATCTCCGACCGGCGGAAGGTGTGGTTTCCTCCCGTCAGCACATCGGCGCCGAAATGGAGCAGTCTGTCCGCCGAATAAACGTCCGTACCGTTGCCCTTCGCCGCGTTCTCGGCGTTTACTATCATGACGTCGGCGAGATATTTTCTTTTCAAAGCGCTTATGTTCCGGCAGAGCTTCTCGGTCGAATACTGACCTACAACGTCGCCGACAGCCATTATCCTTATCCGGTTATCCACAGAGCGTTCTCCCCCTGATAAATAATCTTTATGATTATACCACAAAACGCGCGCGGTGTCAAACGGAAAATGTCGTTTCCACGCCCCTTCCGGGCGCAAAAAAGCCCCGCATGCGCGGGGCTGTTTTATGTTCGGTTATCTTTTGATCCACATTGCGGGGCGGACTCCGCCGCCGTTCTTGTCGTCTTTCACCTGAATGCCGCCCTGATTTTCCGGACGGTCAGAGGCGCGGCCGGTCGGCCAGGATACGAAATCCCCGTCCTCGTCGACGCAGAGAAAGCTGCGTGAATCGTCGCCGGGGGTGCGCGTCCAGTATCTCGCCTCGAACGAGCCGATATATCCGTCCGGATTGAGCTGCTGCGCGCTGTTGTGCGCCCTGACGGACTTCCAGGCTGTGCGCCGGCTCCCGGAGCCGAGATAATCCCTGACTTCATAATAGCTGAGCAGAAAAAGACGGTCCGTCGTCTTTCCTCCGCCGTCAACGCCAGAATCGGGATTGTCGGGGTTCTCTATCTCCGTTTCTATTATCCTCGCTCTCTCCTCAGGGGTAAACACGTAATAATAGAACGTGTCGTTCAGCCAGTTTCCGACGGACGAGTTTTCCCATGTTACGGAGGCGTATGAATCATTGAAAAGTCTCCAGTCCACCGACTCGCGCGCTACCACGAGAGCGCGGTCTCCGTCAACGGCGATAACGTCCCAGCGGAGTGTTTCGCCGTCGTCGTTTCCCATTTCTATCGAGCCGCCCACCCTGAGCTTCGAGCATCCCGAAAAGCATCCGACGACGAGCGCGAAAAGAAGCAGAACGGCAGCGGTTTTAATGGCTGCTTTTCTCATAATATCATACTCCGAGCGCCGCGGCGCCGATTATGCCGGCGTCGTTGCCGAGCGCGGCGATAACGACCTTCGTCTTGATTTTGTTTACGTGAGTGAACTGTTCGCGCTTAACGATGCGGACGACGGGGTCGAGCAGATACGCGCCTTCGTTGCACACGCCTCCGCCGATGCAGAGTACCTCGGGCTGGAAAATATTCACAAGGTTGGCAACTCCGCAGGCGAGGTCCTTTATATACCTGTCGGCGACGACCGTCCCGGTCCTGTCGCCACGGCGTTTGGCCTCAAAAGCGTCTTTTGCCGATACCTTCGTAATGTCCCCTCCGGCGATCTGCCACAGGACGCTGTCGGGGTCTTTTTTCATTGCCTCGGCGGTGAGCTCTCTCAGAGCGGTCGCCGAGCAGTAGGCCTCGAAGCAACCGCGGCGCCCGCAGTTGCATTTTCTGCCGCCGCGCTTTATTACCATGTGCCCGATCTCGGCGCCCATGTTGTTAAAGCCCGCGTATATCTTCCCGTCGATGACGATGCCGCCGCCGACGCCGGTTCCGAGGGTGATCATTATCGCGTGTTTCGCGCCCTTCGCAGCCCCGGCGACTGTCTCGCCGAGCGCCGCCGCGTTCGCGTCGTTGTCCATGAATATCTTTTTGACGGGATATCCGAGCATTCCGGCGAGCTTTTCGCCGAGTGGATAGTTCGTGGTGGACATCGTGTTCGCCCAGATTATCTTTTTCCTGACGGGATCGATGGAGCCGGGCGCTCCGATACCCACGGCCTTAAGATCATCGAGAGACAGTCCCTCGTCCGCGAGCAGTTTTTTGCAGAGCTCCGCCATATCGGCGGTGATCTCGTCCGGATCGCGGAACGCGCCGGTCGGCACCGAGCCCTTGCGGACTATCCTCATGTTTTCGTCAACGATTCCGGCGGCTATGTTCGTGCCGCCGAGGTCAATTCCTATGTAGTACATATTTTACTCCCCGAAAGACCGGGGCAGGAGCCCCGGTCGGTCTGTTATTTAAGGATTATTCTCCCTTTTTCTCTTTAAGAAGCGCGACGATCTCGGCGAGGAGCTCCTTTTCGGTCGGCTCGGGATCCGCCTCGGGTTCGGGTTCCGGCTCGGGAGCGGGCTCTTCTTCTTTCTTCTTCAGATTTTCTGCCGCGGTCTTCGCCTTGACGATCGCGCGGAGAACGAGGAAGATGCAGAACGCGACAAGCAGGAAATCGATTATCGTCTGGATCCACGCGCCCCACTGGATCGCGACCTCCTGTACCGCGGCGATGCCGGCGGCCTCGTCGGCCTCGACTCCCTGAACGAGGACAGTCTTGACGTTTTCGAGACTGACGCCGCCCGTAAGGAGACTGATCACGGGATTGATGATGAAATTGACAAGCCCGGTGACTATCTTTCCGAAGGCTCCGCCGATCACGACGCCGACGGCCATATCAATGATATTGCCCTTCGAAATGAAGTCCTTGAAGTCCTTGAAGAACCCGCTCTTTTTTTCTTTTGCCATTTTGGTTTCCTCCAAAAATTATTTTTTCTTTTTATCCGACAGGCGCTCGGTGCGTCCGTCGGGATATTTTATTACAGTTCCGTCGAGCTGAGCCCTTAGGTTTTCCCTGAGTTCCGAGATATACTGAAATCTCAGGGCCGCCTGCTCGGCCTTTTCGTCGGTCGTGAGCCCGTCCGTTTTGCTTTTTACGGCGAGCTCGTTTATTCTTTCAAGACTGCGTCTGTCCATTACCGGAGTTTTTCTGCTGCTCCTCCTGATACCGCTTTACTATCTCGAGCCGGCGCTGTTCCTCAAGTTCCGCCGCCTTCGCCTTTTTTTTCCTGCCGCTCCTTATCGCGCCCCTGATAATAAGCACGACGGCAACGGCGATCACGGCGAGCACGATGAGCGTGGGGAGCGTCCCGACGAACCATACGGCAAAATTCTTAGCCCCTTCGGCAAAGCCCTCCCAGGAGCCCGTGAAGGCGTTCTTTATCCGTTCGCCGAAGGTGTACGGCGCGGGGGCGGTGTATTCCACGACCTGAGTGAGATTAAGGGTGACCGTCGCGTAGGCGACCTTGCTGTCGTAGGTCTTCAGCATCGTTTCATAATACTGAATATTACGTCTGACGTCGGCGAGCTTGTCCTCGAGAAGGAGCATATCCTTGAGATCCTTCGCCTCGGACATGAGCTGAAGCAGGCGCTGTTCCTGAACGAGATAAGTATCATAGGCCGATTTTGCGGAATAATAGCTTTCCGTGACGTTTTCGACGCCGGTGCTGCTTCCCGTCACCGAGAGATTTTCACGGAGATAGGAAATGAACGAATCAAAGCTCTCCGTCGGTACGCGGCAGACGAGCTGAGCCGTGGGGTAGGAGCCGCGATATCCGCCGTTCTGACTTACCGAGGTGTTCGAGACGTATCCCCCGAGCCCGGCGACCTTTCCCTGTACGCCGGAAACGACGTCGTTTATGTCGCTCTTCGTCTGGGCGGTCACCGTTCCGGTGTAAACGAGTTTTTCGTCGGGCGCGGGATCCGTCGACGAGACCTTTTCATACGATTCCCCTTCCGACGGGTACTCCGTCTTGTCCTCATAATTCCCCGACGGCGCGTTGTACGACTGTCCGGGATAGGGGTAGCCATCCGATGCCGACTCGCTTTTGCCGCCCATGGCGCACGAAGCGAGGACAGCGAGAGCGACGGTCGCGGCGAGTATGACCGCCGTGAATCTGCGATTTGACTTTTTCATTTGTCGTTTCCTTTCGTGGATATTGTTTCAGCTCAGTTTTCCGAGAGCTGCAAGAACACCTTCGAGCGACGAACTGTATTTTTCGAGTTTTGCGCGTTCCGCTTCGACGACTTTTTCCGGCGCCTTTGAGACGAAGCCCTCGTTCGAGAGCTTGGCCGTCAGGCGGGCGATCTCCTTTTCGAGGTCTTCTTTTTCCTTCGTCAGGCGCGCGATCTCCTTTTCCGTATCTATCATATCCGCGAGCGGGATATAAGACACGGCCGCGTCGGTCACTATCTGAACGGCGTCCGTCCCGTCGTAAGAATCCGCGAACACGACCTCGGACGCCGACGCGAGGCGGGTGAAGAAATGGCTTACCGAGCCGTCGAGAGAGGCGTTTTTCGGAACTATGAAAATCTTCGTCTTTCTCGAATGGGCGACGTTCATCTCTGCGCGGCGGGTGCGTATCGCGCCGATTATTCCGATGACGTCCGCCATCCTGCCAGACGCCTCGGGGAAAGAGAGCTCGTCGCGGGGCGACGGATAGTCTGAGGTCATAATCGAGACGCCCTCGTGCGGGAGCGCCTGCCATATCTCCTCGGTTATAAACGGGATGAAGGGGTGAATGAGCTTCATGGCCTCCGAAAGCACGTAGGCGATGACGTTCTGCGCGACGGGATTGCCGGGAAGGAACTTGTCGCTCAGTCTCTCCTTCGCGAGCTCTATGTACCAGTCGCAGAACTCGTCGCGGATGAAGTCCGTGAGCTTCTGAAGAGCCACGCCGAGCTCATAATCGTCGAGATTGCGCCTGACGTCGCCCGAAAGGGTGTTCAGACGGTCAAGGATCCATTTGTCCTCGAGCGAGAGGGCGTCTGTCTCCGGCAGAACTATTCTGTCGATGTCGAGATTCATACGAACGAAGCGCGAGGCGTTCCAGATCTTGTTAATGAAGTTGCGCGCCGCCTCTATCCTGTCCTGAGAAAATCTCATGTCGTTCCCCGGCGCGTTTCCGGAGGCGAGCGCGTATCTCAGAGCGTCGGCGCCGTAGGAATCGACGATCTCGAGGGGATCGATCCCGTTCCCGAGCG
>JAFTDQ010000072.1 GCA_017454075.1 Clostridia bacterium | reverse complement strand
GTTCATAGGCCCGAATATTGCGAGCGGAACGTTCTTTCCGATATCGGAGAGAAGCGCCGCGATTTTCTCGGAAAACGGAGGCAGCGCGGCCTCCTCGGTCGATGAGACCGTGAATATCACGATATCGCAGAAGGGAGGAAACTGCCTCACCCTTCGCTCTTCGATCTCACGAGAAAACATCTGGTCGTAGCTTCCCCCGGTAAGCTCGTTTATCACGGGATGGTTCGGGGAAAACGTCTGTATCAGGGCTGTTCCGGGGAGTTTTCCTCTGCCGGCTCTGCCCGTTACCTGTGTGAACAGGTCAAAAGCGCGTTCCGCCGAAGCATAATCGCCGCGGTACAGCTCAGAATCCGCGTCAATTACTCCGACGAGCGTGACTCCGGGGAAATCGTGCCCTTTTGTGATCATCTGGGTTCCGACGAGCACGTCGCTTTTTCCGTTTCTGAACGCGCTGATCATCTCATCGTAGGACGATCTTGTCCCTGTGGTGTCGGAGTCCATTCTTATTACACGCGCCGAGGGGAAATCCGCCTTGATCTTTTCCTCAACGAGCTGGGTGCCCATACCGAGTTTTCTCAGGGATTTCTGCCCGCAGCCCGGGCACAGGTCCGGCATCGGGATCTTCAGGCCGCACCAGTGACAGGAAAGGTATCCCCTTCCGGATGAAGTCACGTGATGAGTGAACGAGACCGAGCATCTCGGACATTCGGGAGACCTGCCGCAGGACGCGCATACGAGCGAGCTGCTGTATCCGCGCTTGCCGACGTACAGGATCGCCTGCTCGCCTTTTCCGAGTGTTTCCGCCAGGCGGCGTTTCAGGTCGTTACCGATAACGGGAAGTCCCGGCTCGCGCCTCATATCGGATATGACAAGCTCGGGGAGTTTTGCTCCTCCGAAGCGCTCGCCGAGCGTGACAAGCTCGTATCTGCCTTCCCTTGCTTTTTTGAAGGTACCGACCGAGGGGGTCGCCGACGACAGCAGCAGCATCGCCTTTTCGGAGGCGCATCTGTATCTCGCGACGTCGCGCGCATGGTATTTCGGGGCCGATTCGCTCCGATAAGTGTGCTCCTGCTCCTCGTCCATAACGATCAGCCCGAGATTTCTGACGGGCGCGAAGACCGCAGAGCGCGTACCTATGCAGAGCCGGCATTTGCCTTCCGACATACGCCTCCATGCGTCGAACCGCTCTCCGTCGGAAAGACCGGAGTGAAGCACTGCCGTGATATCGGGATATCTTCTGTAGAATATACCGACGGTCTGGGGGGTCAGAGAAATCTCGGGGAGCATCAGGATGACGCTCCTGCCGCTTTTTATGACCTTGTCGATGACACGCCCGATGACCTCGGTTTTGCCGCTTCCTGTAACGCCGTAAAGCAAAGCGGCCGAGGGCGGGGAACCTGAAAGACGGCAGAGCCGTTCCGCGGCCTTTTTCTGCTCTTCGGTAAGCACGGGCGGCTCTGCCGCCCTGCCGTCCGAAACGAGCCCGGCATACGGGTCCCGGTATTTTTCGTCGGAAATGACGGTCAGAAAGCCGGCTTTCACGAGCGAGTCAACGGTCTTCTTCGTTGCGCCGCAGATCTCGCAGACCGTGAAGAGCTTTTCTCTCCCCGAAACGTGCAGAAAAGAAAGGATCTCCCTCTGCTTTCGCCCCTGAACGAGCGAAACGAGGCTGTTTACGTCTGCCTTCAGGTATTGTTCGTTAAGAATGATCTCTTCGTCGAATACCGTCCGTTTTTCGGTCAGCCGGAGCTCTTTTTCGGCAAGCCCCTCTTTTACGAGAGCCGCCAGACGCCCCTCCGCTCCGTCGAATCTTTTTTTCAGACTCTGAAACGAGACGCTTTGCTTTGAGACTATGAAAGAAAGCAGCGGATCGCCGCCTCCCGACGTGATACCCGGCGCGGGGGAATAGTATTCTCTGATCCCCGGGATCGCGTACGTCGGAGCCATGACCCTCGCCGCCTCTCCGAACGAGCAGAAAAATCTGTCTTTCATATATCCGCAGAGACCGAGCATGTGGGACGGGATATTGACCCCCGTCCCCGATATGACGCTTTTGAGCCCCGCCCGCTCCGCTTCGCTTACGAGTTCCCGCACGACGGCGTATTTTTTTCGGTTGCCCCGTCCGAACGGAACGACAAGAATATCCCCTGCCGAGACCGTACCGGACAGCTCCGCGGGTATGATGTAATCGTAGTCCCTGTCCGCCTGATACGGGAGGTCGATTATTCTTGTCCTCGCAATGCTTTCAGTCATTTCGGGAGAGCCGTTTAGTCGCTGGATTCTTCTTCCTTGTAATCGACCGAGATATTATATTCCTTGTCGGAAAGGCGGTCGACGCCGACTCTGATCGGGTTGACGCTCGGATCCATGGGATCGCCGATCGCGCGCGCCTCGTCGGCCGCGATTCTCGCGCTTTTTGCGACGGCTATGACGAGCGCGTATCTGTTGTACTGTATTCCCTTGTCGGAATCGATCTTCGAGAGTTCGTCAACGGAAGGGGTTATCATATTGTTTTCTCTTTTTGCAGGCATGATCTTGTCCTCTTGATATTATTCTTTTAATTTGCGCCGGTCTGTTCCGATATCTCGGGAAACATTCTCTCAAGTTCGCCGGAAGGGAGACGCGACGTGCGGCGCTTTTCGCTCTCCACGATCCCGTTGATGACGGATACTGCCTCGTCCACTCCGCCGTCGCGGTTTACCACGGCGTAGTCGTATTTTTCGGCGAGCCGTATCTCGTGGATGGCTTTGTTAAGTCTGTTGCGGATATCCTCAGGGGTATTTGTTCCGCGCCCCTCGAGTCTCTTTCTGAGAGTTTCGTAATCTGGAGGGATTAAGAAAACCGTTACCGCCCCGGGAAGAACGCGCTTAACGTTCTGCGCGCCCTCGGTTTCGACCTCGAGGATGAGCGTTCTGCCTCCCTCGAGCTTGGAAAGTTCCGAGACCGGAGTCCCGTAATAGTTGCCGCAGTATTCGGTGTATTCGAGCATTTCCCCGTCGGCGATTTTGCGCTCGAACTCTTTCCGGGAAATAAAATGATAGTCCGCGCCGTCCTGCTCGAGAGGGCGGGGGAGGCGGGTCGTTGCGGACACCGAAAACGCGTATTTGCCGGGATATTTCAATATAAGTCCGGCGTTGACCGTCGATTTGCCCGTCCCGGCCGCTCCCGATACGACGAGAAGGATCCCGGGCAGGGTATCAGTCGGCGTCATATTCATCCTCCTGATCAGAGTCCGCCGGCTCTCCGTTCAGTCTGTTGGAAATGGTTTCCGGATATATCGACGAAAGGATCACGTGATCGCTGTCGGTTATAATGACGGATCTCGTCTTTCTCCCGCAGGTCACGTCGATCGCGCGGCCCTCTTCCTTCGCGTCCTGGATAAGTCTTTTGATGGGCGAAGTGTCGGCTCCGACGAGCGAAATGACCCTGTCGGCGGCGACCATGTTTCCGAAACCGATGTTGATAAACTTCATTGACGTCACTCCAGGTTCTGGATCTGTTCTCTGATCTTCTCAAGCTCACATTTTGCCGAGACAACGACCGACGCGATCGCGGCGTCACAGGATTTCGATCCTATCGTGTTTATTTCTCTGTTCATTTCCTGAACGAGGAAATCGAGTCTGCGGCCGACGGGTTCGCGCGACTCGAGCGCCGTCCGGAAGGCCTCGAAGTGGCTTCCCAGCCTGGTTGTCTCCTCGTCCACCGCGATTTTGTCGCAGAACAGGGCGACCTCTGTCAGGATGCGGTTCTCGTCGGCTTTTATATCGAGTTCGCCGAGGGTGCGGCGGAGGCGCTGTTCGAGCTTTTCGCGGTATGAGACGGCGTTTGCCTCGGATTTTGAGACGATCTCCGAAGTCATTTCGCTGAGCGTCCGGATTTTTGAGAGCAGATCGGTCTTCAGCCGCTCGCCCTCCTCCTCTCCGCTCAGAATGAACGAGTCGAGCGCCGAGTTCACGTACGGGGACAGCTCTTCCCACATCCCGTCCTCGTCGTCCGCGGCTTTTACCGACATGAACACCTGAGGATTTGAAGCTATAAGCGAAAGATCCGGCGGCGGGGATCCCGGGCAGTATCTTTCCCGGAGAAGATTAAGCGCCGCGACGTAAGTGTCGGCGTATTCGGTGTCCACCGACGCCGTCACGCCCTTCGTTCCCCTGTCCTCGACCGATACGTATATATCGACCTTCCCGCGGCTGATTCCGCGTGACGAGACGAGTTCAAGAACGTTTTTTTCAAGAAACGACATCTGTCTCGGGAGTTTGACCGTACAGTCGAGGAAACGGTTGTTGACGGATTTTATCTCGCAGACGTAAAATCTGCCGCCCGTCTGCCCCGTCGCCCTTCCGAAAGCCGTCATTGATCTCATGAGAATCACCGCCTGAAACGCTCGGACGAATAATCGCCCTTTTAATCATCATATTATATCACGAAAGAAAAATAAAAGCAATATCCGGGGTACAAAAAAACCGGACGCTTTCGCGCCCGGGAAGGGTATAGTCCTTATTATTTGATCTCGACGGTCGCGCCGGCTGCCTCGATCTGCTTCTTGAGG
The DNA here is from genome assembly GCA_017454075.1 of Clostridia bacterium. The sequence goes on along the minus strand of JAFTDQ010000072.1, from coordinate 15,191 downwards.
GCCTCGGCGTCTTCCTTGGAGATGCCTTCCTTGATGGCCTTAGGAGCGGCCTCAACGAGGTCCTTCGCGTCCTTAAGTCCGAGTCCGGTGATCTCACGGACGACCTTGATGACGTCGAGCTTCTTCGCTCCGAAGGAGGCGAGGATAACGTCGAATTCGGTCTTTTCTTCCTCGGCAGCCGCTGCGGGAGCCGCGACGCCTGCTGCTGCTACGGGTGCGGCGGTGACGCCGAACGCCTCTTCAAGTCCCTTTACGAGATCGTTCATCTCGAGTATGGTCAGACCCTTGATTTCTTCAAGGAGTGCGAGTGTTTTTTCGCTTGCCATTGTAATTTTCCTCACTTTTTAAGATTAAATGTCGCGGGGCTTTGCCCGCCCGCCGGGCTTGCGGATTATTCCGCTGCTGCTTCGGCAGCCGGTGCTTCCGGCTCGGCAGCCGCTTCCTCGGCGGGTGCTTCGCCGCTCTTGTCGATTATCGCCTGAAGGGCGTACGCGAGCTTGTAGAGCGGGTTCTGCATACCGAGCATGATCTTGCAGACGAGGGTCTCTTTGTTCGGAATCGAAGCGAGCTCGAGGACCGCCTTCTGATCGACGACGGCGCCGTCGATGAATCCGGCTCTGATCTCGAAATCCTGTACCTTGTCGGCATATTCCTTGAGTATCTTCGCGGGCGCGACGGCGTCCTTCTCGCTCGTTGCGAGGGCCGTCATTCCGCCGAGATACTTCTTGAGCTCGCCGTATCCGGCGGCATCGCAGGCGCGTTCGGTCATGGTATTCTTGTATACCTTGTACTCGACGCCCGCTTCACGCAGAGCTTTACGGAGCGCGGTGTCCTGTTCGACGTTGATACCGGTGTAGGCCACGAGAACTCCCGAGACCGCCGCCTTGATCTTTTCAGTCAGGGCTTCCGTCGCCGCTTTCTTCTGCTCAAGAATAAGTGCGCTGGGCATGATGTCATACCTCCTTGTATTGATGGAGGGCAAAAAAATTGCCCGCAGGCAATACGCCTCGGACATGCGAAAAGCTGACGCTTGATATCGTATGTTAACCTCGGCAGGATTTACCTTGTACCTGCTGTCTTAAGTTGACGGCATATTATACCACCGCGGATGTGATTTGTCAAGTTTATTTGCTTCAAAAAAATATTTCTTTGTGACTGCTTTTGACGAATATCGGACTGAAATTATTTTTTGACCCATACTTGACAGAACGGGCGTTCCGTGGTATAATCTTGACACCTACCTGACAGGTAGGAGAAAGAGGCGACGCCGGGATATGATGATCAATAAAGAAGTATTCGTGCGTTCACGCTTCGCCGCGCGATGTCGCCGCGGTTTCCGAACGGACAAAACAGCGTGTAACGATACGTAAGCCAAAAACATACAAACAGAAAAATATGGAGAAAAACAATGTCAAAAATATACGTTTCAGCAGATCAGCTCATAGGCGGCACGCCGCTTCTTGAGCTCACACATATAGAAAAAGAATTCGGACTGAAAGCAAAGCTCGTCGCAAAGCTCGAGTATTTCAATCCGGCGGGCTCGGTGAAGGACAGGATCGCGAAGGCGATGCTCGACGACGCCGAACAGAGCGGAAAGCTCACCCCGGGCAGCGTTATAATAGAGCCGACGAGCGGCAATACCGGTATCGGCCTCGCATCCGTCGCCGCGGCGAGGGGATACCGCGTGATCCTCACGATGCCCGAGACCATGTCTGTCGAGCGCCGTCAGATGCTCAGGGCGTACGGCGCCGAAATAGTCCTCACCGAGGGCGCGAAGGGCATGAAGGGCGCGATCGCCAAGGCCGAGGAGCTCGCGAAGGAGATTCCCGGGGCGTTCATCCCGTCTCAGTTCTCAAATCCCGCAAATCCGAAGGCGCATTACGAGACGACAGGTCCTGAAATCTGGGCGGATACCGACGGCGAGGTCGACTTCTTCGTCGCGGGCGTCGGAACGGGCGGCACGGTGACAGGTACGGGCAGATACCTCAAAGAGAAAAAGCCGGGCGTAAGGGTCATAGCCGTTGAGCCGGCGACGTCCGCCGTGCTCTCGACCGGCGTGCCCGGACCGCATAAAATCCAGGGGATCGGCGCCGGGTTCGTACCCGACGTGCTCGATACTTCGGTTTACGACGAGATCATAACCGTATCGAACGAAGACGCGTTTGCGACCGGAAAGCTCATAGGCCGCAAGGAGGGCGTGCTCGTGGGCATCTCGTCCGGGGCTGCAGCCTTCGCCGCGATAAGCATAGCGTCGCGTCCCGAAAACGCCGGCAAGACCGTCGTCGTCCTGTTTCCCGACACGGGAGACAGATACCTCTCCACGCCGCTTTTCGCCGACTGAACGAAATATCATCATCTCCGCTCCCGTCTCCGGGAGCGGTTTTTGTTTTTTCACGACAAACGTCCGTTACGGCGTTGCTTTTTTATTGGTTATATGATATAATAAACTGATACATGATACTTTGGAGGAGAGTTTATCCGTGAAAAGGGATCTGCCGCGGTTTACGGTCTCGGCAAAGGCCGCGAGGAGCGCCTCGGGAGGGCATCCGTGGATATACGGGACCGAGGTGCTGGGCGTCAGCGGCGAATACGAAAACGGCGACGTCGTCGACGTTTTCAGCGAAAAGGAAAAATACGTCGGCTCCGGATTTGTCAACGACGCGTCGAAGATCCGCGTCCGTCTGATTTCGGACAACGCGAACGACCGCTTTGACGAGGATTTTTTCAGGCGCAGGGTCGCCCACGCCCTCGATTACAGGCGTACCGTCATGGGGGACGCCTTCGACTGCTGCCGGCTCATATTCGGCGAGGCGGACCGGTTTCCGGGAATGACCGTCGACCGTTTCGGGGACGTTCTTTCGGTCCAGACTTTATCGCTCGGCGTTGACGCGCGGCGCGATATGCTCCTGCGTCTTATACTCGAAAATCTCAGAAGCACCGGCGACGAAATAAACGCGGTTTATTTCAGGAACGATTCCCCGGTAAGAGCCCTCGAGGGACTCCCCGCCGGGACGGGGTTTTACCTCGCGGACGGTCTGAGAGAAACCGACGGCAGGACGGTGATAACCGAAAACGGGATAAAGTTCGCCGTGGATTACGCTGCGGGGCAGAAGACCGGTTATTTCCTCGATCAGAAGTTCAACAGAGAGGCCGTCGGCCGTCTATGCCGTGGGAAAAGAGTCCTTGACTGTTTTACTCACACGGGCGGATTTGCCCTCAACTGCGTGAAAGGCGGCGCGGCCGGGGTGACGGCCGTTGACGTGTCGGAAACTGCCTGCGCCGCGGCGCGTGAAAACGCCGCAATGAACGGCATGAGCGACAAAGTGAGCGTCGTGTGCGCCGACGTGTTCGATTTTCTCGACACCGTAAAAAAAGGCGACTTTGACCTCATTATCCTTGATCCTCCGGCGTTTACCAAGAGCCGCGACACGGTAAGAAACGCGGCAAAGGGCTACGGCGGGATTAACGAGCGGGCGATGCGCCTCCTCGGAAGGGGAGGGTATCTTGCGACCTGCTCATGTTCGCATTTCATGACGGCGCCTCTTTTCCGTCAGATGCTTCACGGAGCGGCGGATCGCGCCGGCGTCGGGCTCAGACAGATCGAGGAACGGCGACAGAGCCCCGATCATCCGATTCTCTGGAACGTTCCGGAGACGGAGTATCTTAAGTTTTTCATTTTTCAGATAGTATAGACTGCACAAAACATCAGAAGAAAGGCAGGAAGGTCATATGGGTGGAGACGGTTTCAGCTTTGATTTTTCGGCGTTTTTCAAAAGACTCGGTTCAATAGGCGTGATCGACGTGATCGACATCCTCCTCGTCGCGGCGCTTCTCTATGCGGCATACGCGTTTATAAGAGACAGGCGCGCGGGGCAGCTCGCAGTCGGGATCGTACTGTTCGCCCTTATCATGATAGTCAGCAACCTCATCGGCTTCAGGACGGTGTCGTACATAATGACAAACTTTTTCCAGGTCGGCTTGATTGCGCTCGTCGTGGTCTTTCAGCCGGAGCTCCGCTCCGCGCTTGAAAAGATCGGAGGCGAGCCGCTTCGCGGTCTGAGAAGCATTGGCGACCGGGAAGTCTCGAAAAACGCGACCGAGCGAATGATCGCCGAGCTTTCGTCCGCATGCGGCGAAATGTCGGCCGACAGGACCGGCGCGCTCATCGTCATTGAAAGGACGACTAACCTCGACAGCATAGTAAAGGGCGGTGCGGAACTCAATTCCGACGTGACGTCCCCGGTTCTCCGCAGCGTGTTCTACAAGGGCACTCCGCTTCACGACGGCGCGGCGATAATCCGCGATAACAGACTTTACAGGGCGGCCGTCATCCTCCCGCTTTCCACCGATGAAAAGCGTCAGGCGCGCCGTCACGGAACGAGGCATCACGCGGCGCTCGGCATAAGCGAGGAGAGCGACGCCGTCGCGGTCGTAGTCTCGGAGGAAACCGGGGGCATCTCGATAGCCTACTCGGGAAATCTTATTTCTCTGAGGGATAAAAACGAACTGCGCGCCCGGCTGATAGAGCTGCTCGAAACGGGATGGCAGTTCAGGAAAAAGCAGAAAAACGGCAGGCCGGCGCGCAGCGGAGCAAAGGAGAAACAGTCATGAATAACGGCAGTTCCGTAAAAAGCGCAAAGACTACGGGAAGAAAGATCGCCGATATAGCCGCGATCATCGTGTGTCTCGCCGCGTCGCTATTTCTCTGGTACTACGTCACCGATCTTGACGTGACGGTGTATTCGACGACGCTCGGCGGCGTTCCCGTCGAGATAAGGAACGAATCGGGATATTCGGTGCTTTCGGGAGACGATGCGACGGTCGACGTCACCGTGTCCGGAAAGAGATCGGCGATCACGAAAATCGAAAAAGGCGATATCACGGCATTCGTCACCGTCCCCTCGGACGTCGAACCCGGCAGACTGAGGTGCACCGTGGAGTACGACATGCCGAACAACGTGACGTTCTCGAGCGCTTCCACCGAGGCCGTGTATCTGTATCTCGACAACACCGAGACGGTCTCGGTTCCCGTCAGGGTCAGGGTGACCGACTATCAGGTCGACGATCCCTACGTCCTCGATCTCAGCAACATAACGGTCAGCCCGGCAACGGTTTCGGTCACCGGTCCCGCCTCGGTCATCTCGACGATAGACAGGGCGGAGCTTGTGGCGTCGATAGGGCACGTCGCCCGTACGGTCACGTATAACGGCACGGTCGCCCTGCTCGACGCGGCGGGCGGAGACGTCGTCAACGCGTATATCAGGACGAACGTCACGAACGCGACGGCGACGATTCCGGTGCTTGTGACGAGGGAGATCCCGGTTTCCGTAAAATTCACTCAGGGAATATTCAATTCCGAAAACTGCAAGGTGACCGCCGCCCCGGCCGTCATTACGGTTAAGGGCGAGGCGGAAATCGTCGACAGGGTCGCTCTTGAATATGAGATCGACGAGAGAACGGTTGAAAACGGAGTCACCGAAAGGACGGTCGCCGTGTCGCTTCCGTCCGGAGTGACGAACGTCGATGAGATTGACACGGTCGGGATCACGCTTGAAACGACAAATATCAGTTCAAAGCGTATTTCAGTGGAATTGAGAGTCACAAATCCCGACGGCCTCTCGTACGTGGATCCCGGCATGGTGCAGATCACCGTGCGCGGCGACGGCGACGCCGTCGAGAGTCTCCAGACGTACGAGGTTACAGCCGAGATCGATCTTTCGGGCAGAAGCGCGGGCACGGTAGACGTCCCCGTTTCGGTCTCATTCTTTGACAAATACGCCGGGAAGGTTTACGTCGTCGGGGATTATTCGGTTTCCGTGAGGATAATCCAGGGAGACGGGGCTCAGTGAAGATCGTCGTAAGGAACGTCCGCACGCCTGTCAGGGCGACCGACGGGGACGCGTGCGCGATCGCCGCTAAAAGACTTTCGCCGTATCTTGGCGGGGTCGGGAAGTATTCCTCTTACGTATGCAAAAAATCCGTCGACGCCCGTAGGCGCGAGCCGGTCATAGTTCGCTCGGTAATAATCGAGACCGATGAAACGCTTCCGGAGCAGGTTTTGCGTTCTGCCGACGCCGCGGCGATCGCGGAGCACGCCGATCCCGTAATGACGGCGGCCGAAGGGGACGAGATCCCTTCGGGCAGGCCGGTTGTTGTCGGATTCGGCCCATGCGGAATGTTTGCCGCACTTGCGCTCGCTGAGCGCGGATACCGTCCGATAGTTATCGAACGGGGCGATCCGGTATCGGTCAGATCCTTCAGGGTCGCCGAGTTCATGAAGACCGGGGTCCTCGACGCCGACTCGAACGTTCAGTTCGGGGCGGGCGGAGCAGGCACGTTTTCCGACGGAAAACTCGTCACGAGGATTAACGACGAGAACGTCGAATACGTTCTTCGCCGGTTCGTCGGATTCGGGGCGCCGGCCGAGATCCTGAAAAACGCGAAGCCGCACGTGGGGACCGACAGACTTCTGAGGGTCGTTTCCGAAATCGATGAAAGAATCCGGGAACTCGGAGGCGAGATAAAATACAGAACTCGTTTCGACGGGATAAAAACCGACCCCGTCGGGAGGGCGGCGGCTGTTTTCACGACAGAGGGCGAGATCCCGTGCGGACAGGTCGTCCTTGCCGTCGGAAACGGAGCGAGAGACACTTTCTCGCGACTGATCCGTGCCGGGTTTGACGTGGTTCCCAAGCCGTTCTCAGTCGGCGTCAGGATAGAACACCTTCAGGAGAAGACGGACCGCGCCATGTTCGGCGACTACGCGGGAGATCCCCGGATCGGTCACGCCGAATACGCCTTTTCAGAAAGAGTCGGCGAGGACTGCGTATACACCTTCTGCATGTGTCCGGGCGGCGAGGTGATCGCCGCGGCGTCCGAGCAGGGCGGCGTCGTGACAAACGGAATGAGCCGCTATCTGAGAAACGGAAGAAACGGAAACGCGGCGCTCGTCGTCAACGTTTCTCCGGACGATCCGGTCGGCTTCCAGCGTTCCCTTGAAACGGCGGCTTTCCGCATGGGAGGCGGTGATTTCCTCGCCCCCGCAGAGACCGTGGGGAGCTTTCTTCGAAAGACCGGGGGCTCGCTCCGTGACGTTGAGCCGACCTATATGGGCGGCAAAGTGACTTTTTCGCACCTCTCTCAGCTCTTTCCGGACAGGATAAACAGGATGCTCCGGCTGGGGCTCGAAGCGTTCGACAGAAAACTTAACGGATTCGCCGATCCCGGCGCGGTACTGACCGGCGTCGAAACGAGAACGTCGTCTCCGTACAGAATAGTAAGAAACGAGTTCATGACGTCGTCAGTCTCGGAAAACGTCTATCCCGCAGGCGAAGGCGCGGGATACGCGGGCGGGATAACCTCCGCCGCGGTCGACGGGCTTAGGGCGGCCGTCGCAATAATCAGGAAATACAGGCCTTTCTGACATGAGATTCAAACGCTGGGTCGTACCCGCAAAAACCGAATATGACCCCGCGGTGATTTGCACGGCGGAGAAGGTCGGGCTGACCGTACCGGCCGCCCTGCTCCTCAGAAAAAGAGGCCTTGAGACCGAAAAGGAGATCCGCGATTTCCTTGAACTGAAAAAGGAAAACCTGCACAATCCGTTCCTTCTCCCCGATATGGAAAAGGCGTGCGGGCGAATAATCCGCGCGATCGACGAGGGAGAAAAAATTACGGTTTACGGCGACTATGACGTTGACGGGATAACCTCGACTACGCTCCTTTATCTCTATCTCCGCTCGCGAGGCGCAGACGTCACGTATTTCATCCCGAACAGAGCGGAAGAAGGCTACGGGGTAGTTTCGGGCGCCGTCGACCGGCTCGCCGACCTCGGGACAAAGCTTTTTATCACGGTCGACACGGGCGTCACCGCGACGGAAGAGGTCGAACACGCCGCGCAGCGCGGATGCGACTTTGTTATAACGGATCACCATGAATGCCGCGAGACTCTTCCGCGTGCGGCGGCGGTTGTAAATCCGAAAAGACGCGATTCATCATATCCGTGCGAACATCTCTGCGGCGCGGGGGTGGCTTTCAAGCTCATAACCGCCCTTGAAATGACGTACGCCGGAAGGGAGAACCGTCCGGTCGCCGAGGCGCTTGACGGAATAATACGGCAATACGTCGATCTCGCCGCGATCGGTACCGTAGCCGACGTCGTCCCGCTCCTCGGGGAAAACCGCCTGATCGTTTCGCTCGGGCTGATACGCATCAACTCGGAAATGAGACTCGGCCTCAGGGCTTTGCTCGACGCTTCGGAAAAGCCGGGGACGAAGAGCGCCGTAAATGTCCAGACGATATCGTACGGGATCGCTCCGCGGCTCAATTCAGCGGGGAGGATGGAGTCGGCAGAGATGGCCGTAAGGCTGTTTATGTCCTCCGTTCCGTCCGAGGCAAAGGAGATCGCCGGCGAGCTCTGCAGGACAAATCAGAGGCGCAAGCAGGAGGAACTGTCGATCGACCGTGATATCGACGAAATGATATCCGCCGATCCGTCGCTCGCCGACGATCCCGTGATCGTGCTCAGCTCCGACAGCTGGCATCACGGGGTGATCGGGATCGCCGCGTCGAGAATAATGGAAAAATACGGAAAACCGTGCATTCTCGTCTCGTTCGACGGGGACGTCGGGAAGGGCTCCGGAAGGTCGGTCAGAGGATTCAATCTCGCGTCAGCCCTTGACAGCTGCCGCGACTGCCTGATCAAATACGGCGGTCACGAGCTCGCCGCCGGGCTTTCCGTCAGCCGCGAATCGTTCGACGAGTTCAGACGCAGGATAAACGAATGCGCAGCCTCCTGCGCGGAACTGTCGTCCGTCCCGGAGGCGAAGGCTGATCTCGTTCTCGATCCGGGCGAGATCACATACAGGCTTGCGGAAGAGCTTGAGCTTTTCGAGCCATGCGGCGCCGGGAATCCTCAGCCGGCATTTGTGACGAGAAACCTCACGGTGATATCCTCACTTCCGCTCGGGAACGGGCATCACTCAAAGCTCCGACTGTCGGGGGACGGCAGGGAGTTCAGCGCGCTCAGGTTCGGGAGCTCGCCCGCAGAGATAGGCGCCGCCGCAGGGGACAGGGTAGACATCCTCTACCGTCTGTCGCTTAACAGATATAACGGGAGAACATCCGGGCAGGTGACGGTGAGCGAGATACTCCCGTCTGAGGACGTGCTCGCCTGTCGCGCCGCCGAGCTTGAAAGATATTCCGGAATAATATCGGGAAAAACCGTTCCGGACGACAGCGAAATGCCGTCCCGCGCCGACTTTGCCGCGTTTTACAGATGCGTAAGATCCGTCGGAGCCGAAGAAACGTCATTTTCGTTCATCGGAAGGGCCTGCGGAATAGGCAGTTATATCAAACTTCGTCTCATCGCCGGTATTCTCGGCGAGGCGGGACTGATTACCGTCTCGGAAACGCCCGACGGATTTCCGGGATTTGAAACACTCAGAATAAAGGTAAATGAAACAGAAGGCAAGGTCAATCTTGAAGAAACATGTCTTTACAGAACGCTGAAGAACTCCCGGTAAAAGAAGAAAGATACGGGGATATAGAAAAAATGCTTACCATGCTTTCGAGCACGGGAAAGCACTATGACATAGAAAAAATCAAAAAGGCCTATCTGTACGCAAAGGAACTCCACTCCGGGCAGAAAAGAGCGACGGGGGAGGACTATATTTCCCATCCCGTTGCCGTCGCCGAGATCGTCGCGGGGCTCGAGCTCGATACCGATTCGATCGTCGCCGCGCTCCTTCACGACACCGTCGAGGACTGCGGCAACAGGACCGATATAAAAACGATTTCAAGAGAATTCGGGGAAGACGTCGGACAGCTCGTCGACGGGCTGACGAAAATGGTTCAGATCCCGTTCGAGGACAAGGAGGAACAGCATCTCGAAAATCTGCGCAAAATGTTCCTCGCGATGGGCAAGGACGTCAGGGTCATTTTTATAAAACTCTGCGACCGGCTCCACAACATGCGCACGCTCGACGCGAAAAGCGACGAGAAGAGAAGGATCACCTCGCTCGAAACGATGCAGGTCTTCGCGCCGCTCGCGCACCGTCTCGGGATGCAGAAAATGAAGCAGGAGCTCGAAAATCTCTCGCTGAGATATCTCGATCCCGTAGGATACGACGAGATCAACGACAATATAGAAAAACGTTACGGCGAAAGCCGTGATTTCATAGAAGAAGCGCGCCGCCGCACCGCCGAAAAGCTCACCGCCGCCGGGATAAAGTTCACCCTTGAAGGGCGCGTGAAGTCGGTATACAGCATATACCGGAAGATGTACCTGCAGAACAAGAGCTTTTCCGAAATATTCGACTTTTACGCGCTCAGGGTCATCGTGGACACCGAGGAGGAATGCTACGTCGTCCTCGGGCTTATTCACGAGCTCTTTCCGATGGTCCCCGGCAGATTCAAGGACTATATCTCAACCCCGAAGCCGAATATGTATCAGTCGATTCATACGACAGTCATGGGCAAAAAGGCGATCCCCTTCGAGGTACAGATAAGAACGTGGGAGATGCACCGTATTGCCGAATACGGCGTCGCCGCCCACTGGAAATATAAATCCGGAGAGGAATCGAAGGAGGAGGTCGACCGCAAACTCAGCTGGATTGCAAAACTCATAGAGACGGAAGACGAGACCCGCGACATCGACGAGTTCATGCAGGCGCTGAAGATCGACATAATGCACGACGAGGTGTTCGTCTTCACTCCCAAGGGAGACATAATAACTCTCCCGCAGGGGGCGACTGTCATAGACTTCGCTTACGCGATACACTCCGAGGTCGGCAACAAGATGATAGGCGCCAAAATAAACGGCACCATCGTCCCGATAGACAGATGCCCGCAGAACGGAGAGATAGTTGAGATAATCACGTCCTCGTCATCGCGCGGTCCGTCCCGCGACTGGATGAAGATCGCGACGACAAGCGAGGCGAAGACCAAGATCCGCCAGTGGTTCAAGCGTGAGATGCGCGCAGAAAACATTGTCGTCGGGCGCGCGGAGGTCGATCGCGAGTTCCGCCGTCTCGGAGCTCCGTGTACAGACGAGCAGAGGACGGAGATACTTCTTAACGTCGGCCGCCGCCTCGGAATAAACGACGTTGACGATCTGTATAACACAATAGGTTACGGCGGAGTTCTGCTCACAAAACTATCGGTCAGGATCAAGGACGAGTTTGAAAGAGTCGTGAAGACCGACGAGCCGGTCATCGATTCGGTGGATCTCGTAAAGACGGTCAGGAGCAAGGGCTCGACGGGCGGGGTCATCGTCGACGGAGTAGACGGACTCACGGTGAAGTTCGCAAAATGCTGCAATCCTCTGCCGGGAGACCCTATCGTCGGGTTCATCACGATGGGGCACGGCATCTCCGTTCACAAGAAAAACTGCCGGAACGTGATAAGCAGTATGCGTTCTCCCGACAAGAGGGAACGCTGGGTGGACGTGGAATGGGAGCCGTCACGACCCGGTTCTCACGACAGATTCGAGGCTCAGATAAGGATTGAGGCGGTGAACGATATCCGCCTTATCGCCGACGTGACGATGGCGCTCGCCGACATGAAGGTATCCCTGCTCGGAATAACAAGCCACAGCAAGGGAGACTATACGATTATCGAGCTTCTCGTCGCGTGCAAGAGTCTCGACCATTTCAATTCAATCGTTTCGCGTCTGAGATCGATTCAGAACGTTGAGCACGTTTCAAGGGGAGGCCCGGTTTGAAAGCTGTAATACAGAGAGTGACGTCGGCGTCGGTTTCGGTAAACGGAAAACCCGTTTCAAGTATAGGAAGGGGATTTCTCATTCTTCTCGGCGCCGAAAAGGGCGACGGGGAGGCCGAAGCCAAGGCGCTGTCAAAGAAGATAGCCGGGCTCAGGGTCTTTCGGGATCCGGACGGTAAGATGAATCTCTCGGCCGCCGACGTCGGCGGCGAAATGCTCGTCATATCAAATTTCACTCTTTGCGCCGACTGTTCACACGGGAACAGGCCGTCGTTCTTCGGCGCCGAGGCGCCGGAGCTCGCCGAGCCGCTTTACGATCTTTTCTGCCTTGACCTTTCCTCATACGGATACAGGGTCGGCAAGGGGATTTTCGGCGCCGATATGGCGGTATCCATAGAGAACGAAGGCCCTGTTACGATAGTGATCGACTCTGATGATCTGAAAAAGGGAAGAGCATGAAGATAGTGATCGAAGGCGGCGACTGTCTGACCTTCTGCGAGAATCTCTCCCTCATATTCTTCCCGGGAGAACGGTTTCCGCTTGACGGAACCGACGAGTCCCGAAGGGAGGCCGCCGTTTTTATATCCGAAAGCGACGGCGGAGTGTTTTCGTCAGTCACGCTGAGGGACGGGGAAAGATCCGCCCGGGGCGTCGGGGATGCGTCCGGAAATGATAAAAAAGCCGTAAAGCTCTCGGTCGGAAGTGCGTTTTTTGACGCAGGAGTGAAACTGACCGGCAAACGCCCCCCGTGGGGCGTCCTTACAGGGGTCAGACCTTCAAAGATCCCTTTTTCGCTTTACGAAGGGGGACTCGGCGACGGCGAGGTTCTGAAAATACTGACTGAGGATTATCTTCTGACGCCGGAAAAGGCGGAGCTTCTGACCGACGTCTGCGCCGCCCAGAAGGGGATACGCGAGCTCGCCGCGGAAGATACCTGCTCGCTCTACGTGTCAATACCTTTCTGTCCGACGCGCTGCGCCTACTGTTCCTTCGTTTCATACTCCACGCCGAGACATCTGTCCCTGATACCCGAATATATCGAGGCGCTGATCCCCGAAATACGCTGCAAGGCGGATTCGGCGCATGAAAACGGCAAAAAAATCATATCCGTGTACGTCGGCGGCGGCACCCCCACCGTCCTCGACGCCCGTCAGCTCGACAGGCTTCTGTCGGCGGTGAACGGTGCAACGGAAAACGACCCGGTCTCTGAGTTTACCGTCGAGGCGGGCCGACCGGATACCGTTGACGCGGAAAAGTTCAGGGTCATGCGCTCCCACGGAGTTGACCGCACGAGCGTAAACCCCCAGATCCTTGACGACGGAGTCCTCAGGGGTATAGGCAGGAGGCACACGGTCGAGGATTTTTACCGGGCGTATTCCGAGGCGAAGAACGCAGGATTCGGGACGGTCAACACCGATCTCATTGCAGGGCTGCCCGGGTCGGACAGGAAATTGTTTGCCGACACGCTTGAAAAAACGATCGCGCTGCGGCCGGAGAACGTGACGGTACATACGTTCTGCGTAAAAAGATCGTCAGAGATTTCCGACGCGGCGAGGTCCGGCGCCGGAGTCGGGGCCGAGACCGAGGACTTTTTTGACACGGCGGGCTCGGTGAACGACGCGAGAAGATCATTATCGGGGGCGGGATATTCCCCTTATTACCTTTACAGACAGAAAAACGCCCGCGGCAATCTTGAAAACGTGGGATACGCCCTTCCGGGGCACGTCGGGCTGTACAACGTCTGCATAATGGAGGAACTCCACGACATTTACGGCGCCGGCGCCGGAGCGGTCTCAAAGTTCCGCCGCGAAGACGGCAGGATAGTCAGGGATTTCAATCCGAAATATACGTATGAATACCTCGACAGAATAAAAAAGGAGTCAGGAATTTGACCGGGAAAAAACACACCCGCGCGCGATTTTTTTCTGGCGTCGCGGCTCTTACAATAGGGAATATCCTCGTCAAGCTCCTCGGGCTCGCGCTCAAGGTTCCCCTCCGTGAACTTCTCACGGACGAGGGTATGGCGTATTACAACAACGCGTACGACATATACGCCGCCATGTTCACCGTGGCGACGGCCGGACTGCCGGTAGCGGTTTCAATGTTCATTTCCGAGAGCAGGGTGAACGGTCGGCGCCGCCGGGCTTCGCGGGTGTTTTCGGTCGCAACCGCGCTGTTCATAATAATCGGTGCGATCGGGACGTCGGTCATGCTTTTCGGAGCGGGCGCGTTCGAAGCGGGATACAGGATAACCGATCTGAGATTCACTATCATCGCCATCGCGCCGACGATGCTCTTTATCTGCGTGGCGAGTTCTCTGCGCGGATATTTCCAGGGATATCAGAACATGTATCCGACGGCAATATCCGAGATCATCGAGGCGGTCGGCAAGTTTGCGCTCGGCATCCTTCTCGGAGTTTACGCGGCGCGCCGGGGGTACGGTCTTCCGGTCATCGCCGCCTACGCCGCTTTCGGCATCACGGCCGGCGTGCTCCTCGGAATGATATATCTCTGGATAAACAAGGCGTTTTTCAGACCTGAAAAATACGACAGCGAATACGCGTCGCTTGAGGACGACGGCACGTCCGAGGGAATATTCGAACTTGCGAAAAAACTGCTCGTCATAGCGATCCCGATCTCGCTTTCCAATTCGGTCTCGAGCTTCGCGACGGTTATTGACGGAATGATCCTTTCCCGAAGGATTCAGGACGCGGGATTTACCGAGACCGCGATGAAGGTCCTTGTCGGGAATTACAGGACCTGCGCGACGCCGCTCTATAATCTCGCGCTCGTCTTTGTCGGACCGATAACGGCGTCGGTCGTGCCTGTTCTCGCGGCGTCGATCGCCGAGAAGGACAAAGAGCGCTCGGACAGGATAATGAACGGCTCTCTTCTTCTCATGTCGGTCGTGGTCATGCCCTGCGCGCTGGGTCTTTCCGCCCTTTCCGAGCCGATAATAAAGCTGATTTTCGGAGGCGGCACGAACGCCGAGGCGGCGGCTCCTCTGCTTTCCGTCCTCGCGCTTGCCGCGTTCTTCTCGTCGATGATAGGAATGACCTCGACGATCCTCCATACTTACAAATACATGAAGGAACCGATAATTTCGATAGTTATCGGCGCGGTCATCCGCATGGGGACGGTATGGGCTCTCGCCGGGATCCCGCAGGTCAACGTGTGGGCTTCTCCCGTCAGCTCGGTGCTCGGGTGCGTGACAATTGTTTCCGTCAACCTGGTTTTCATCAGGAAAAAGATAGGCTTCACTCCGCGGTTCTCCCGCGTGCTCGTAAAGCCCTTTGCCGCCGGACTGATATGCGCGGGCGTGGCCTTCGGGTCATATTATCTGCTGTCCCGCCTTGTCGGAGAGAAGATCGGGGCGGTTGCCGCCATACTGATCGCCGCGGCGGCATATCTCGCCTCGGTGATTCTTCTGAAAGCTTTTGAGGAAGAGGATCTGCTCCTCCTTCCAAAAG
>JAFTDQ010000071.1 GCA_017454075.1 Clostridia bacterium | reverse complement strand
CGCCGAGTGCCCAGCGGGCTTCCTTCGTTCGGGGTTCCGCTCCGCTCCACCCCTCTCTCACTCACCCCGCTGGACGCTTTTGTTCTTTCTTTGCTCAATTATTTTTTCAAAACTTGGTCTCACATCATTGACAAACGTACACGATCACGTTTTTTCGGCGATCGCTCCTGTTGACAACGGCGAGCGTTTCTGTTAAAATATCGATAAATGCCGCGGCGTATAAAAAGACGCGTATCGTGAAAAGCACGCACGGAGGGAAAATGAAAACTGTCAGCGGAAAATACACGGGAAAAACGTTCTGTAAGGACAAGGTGTTCGACTACACGATGGTGATACCCGAAACGGACGCGCCGACCGCGCTGTGCTTCACGCACGACGGGATCAACGACCAGATAATCGAGGTGACGGAAGCCCTGATAAAAAGGGGTTTCGCGCCGGTATGCACGTATATCGGGGTCACGCCCGGGGTTTTTCCGGAGCGCGACGGGACCGACTTTGCGGTAAGACAGCAGAACTACGATCTTTTTGACAGAGAATATTCGGATTTCGTCGTACTCGAGATAATTCCTTTCCTCGTTTCGGAATACGGGCTGAAAATAACCGACAGCCCCGACCTGCATCTGATCTGCGGCTGCTCGTCCGGCGGTAACCGCGCGCTCTGCGACGCCTGGTTCCACCCGGAGTATTTTCATCTGCTTTATCTGAGCTCCCCGGCGGTCGCATCAATGTCCGGCGGCGACGAGCTCGTTTCCCAGATGCGGTTATACGAAACACGGCCTTTCCGCATTTTCATGGAGTATTCGGAGGAGGAGCCCGACGAATGCTTCGGAAGTCTCTACGCCGCCGACGTCACGCTCGAGAAAACGCTCGCTTTCTGCGGATACGACTGCCGCTCGGCGTACCTCCCCGGTGAATGGCACGGGAGCAGATTCCGCAACACGGGCTCTCTGTACTCCGTGCTTTCATGGGTTTGGGAATTCCACAGTTCAAAGCCGATAAAACCGCTCCGCAACACCTATTCGCTCGACAAGCTCGTTAAATTCGGCTCGGGATGGGAAAAGACCGATATGAAAAGAATGCCGTCACCGAAAAATCACGTCGAGGGGATCGGAGAGTATTACGTTTCCGGGAACGCGATATGGCTCAAAAAGCCCGACGGCGCGCGAGAAAAGGCCGCCGAAGGGTTTAAGCGCCTGACGTCTGTCGCGGTATCCGTCGACGGGAAACGCCTCTACGCGGCGGACTCAATGAAACCGTGTCTTCTGACCTTCACGATAATGAGCGACGGCACGCTCGCGCCGCCCTACGTGAGCGGATGTCTCCACACGAAAAAGATACCCGACGTCCCCGGCGCCGTTTCGCTCTGCTCGGCGTCCGACTTCATGACCTTCGCGCTGACCGAGATCGGCGTGCAGTGCACCGATCAGTACGGCCTCGTCAGGGCGATCCTCGACCTTCCGTCGGGGGGCGCGACCGAGATCGCCTTCGGCGGGAGAAAGAACGAATATCTCCTCGTCAGATGCGCGGACGGCGTTTACAAGCGAAAAATGCTTGTCAAAGGAAAATAATTCAAATCAAACCGAAAGGACGGCCGAAGCCGTCCTTTTTCAAATATTGCTTTTTCGAGCGGAATCAGTACATTCCGTCTATAGTTACAGCGCAGGCAGATTTCTGATCCGTCATTTGGCCGATACAATTTTCAGTATGTCTTCGTAGGACAGCCCGCCCTCATCCGGCTTTCCATTCTTTTCAAAGCAGCCCTGAGGGTCGCTTAACAATTCAATCCCATTGAGACATTTTTTTGACATAATAAGATATTCCTTGCCCTCACACATTGCTGGACTGCTCTCTGCGAGAGGAATCGAAATATCACTGAAAAACGTCAACGCAGCCTGATTGATAACTTTAATCTGTTCTTCTTTCTTTTGACCGTAAAGACCGCCGAGAACGGCAACCCGAACCGTTTCCGTTTCAATCTCACCTTTGAATACCGTGTCCACTCTGACATCGTAGATTGTGTAAAAGTGGCAGTACGCGCTATAGGACCAGAGATTTATATGTTTTACTTCTGTCATGTCTTTGTCGAAGAAACCAAACGAGATGTTTTCGACGGTACCCCGAAACACGTTTGCATTCCGGTCAATGAGTGTTTCGGGATCATTTACAGGTTCATAATCACCGCTTACCCCCGGTAAAGTAAATGTCCCGCACGAACACAGGAATATAGTCATTATGAAAAGCGTAATAACTGTTGCTCTTCTTAAATTGATTCTCATACTGAAGTCCTCTTTTCTCCCGACATTTTTGAGATCTTTACGGGTTGGACCACGCCGGCATGTTTTAGGCAGTTTTAATCAACAGTCGAAGTCAAAGTCTGAATAAATACTTTATCAGCGAATCAGACTGAAACCTGTCGTCCTGTTCTCCATACGGGATAAAGATCACGTCCTTTACGGTTATCTCTTTTTCCTCATATGAGTTTACCGAATATCTGACGATCACAAATCCGTCCTTCAAAAGATAGTTTTCCTCCGAGTATACGTCCGCGGAGTCGGAGGTATCGCTGACAAAACCGACGCTTCTGAAATCAACGACAAAAGGTATTTTGTCAGTTCTAACTGTTTCTCCTTTGTATTTTTCAAAATCAGAGAATGTCAATTCACGATTGGCAAAATAAAGTTCACCGCTATACCGCCAGTTCTCATATTTTTTGTCGCCGTCTGTAATCACTTGTTTGTCAAAAACGACAAACGTATCGAGATACTCCCCGTTTTTTTCAAGCTTATATTCCGCGGCTATGCAGTTATCATTTACCGGAATCAGCTTTTCGATGAGATACGCGTCGTTAAACGCGAAAATATCGGCGAGATAAAAGGAAGCTGTCGATATAATATCTCTCCCAGCGGCTGGCCTCCTTACGATCCGAACCAGAAAATCGTCGTAGGAATAAGGGGTGAGATCGTCAAAATTTGTTTTATAAGCGTCTGTGCCGAGGATGGATTTCATAAGTTCTCCTTCAACTGCAGGCTCGCCGTTTTCTGTCGTATTCCCGCGTAATAGTCCTAAAATATCCGCACCGGATGCGGCTATCGCGGTCAGAGTTGCCGCAAGCAAAACGACCGAGACGATGATAATTACTATAACTTTTTTTTTCATGTCGAGCATCCTTTCTCCGTCAATAAGTTATTATATACACAAAAAAATCGCCGTCATAAAAATTGTTGTAAGTGTAAGCGATTTCTCCGCTGTTCGTGTCATAAAAGTCCAAATTCCAACCGGTTGTTGACGTTGATTCCGGAGTTATACCTGAAGATAAATGCTCCGGTTCAGAATACTGTGTTGATCCGTGCTTGTCTGCCCAGGTGCCATCGTTTGTCTGATACCAGAAATGGTAATCGTAATAAGCTGGGTATGGATAGTATTGCCCCCCATAAGTAAATGCAATGTTATGGAAACCAGTTCTTAATACCACACGGTACTGGTTTGATTGAAGAATCTTGTTTTGACCGTTATCTGCAAAAGTAACTTCATATTGGTATGTGTATCCGTTGTTTGTGAGCCAATTTTCAAAATCGCTCTTCGTCTTATTGCTGATAGTATGTCTTATCGTATCAGAGTAATCGTTGTTACCTATAGTTCCTGTCGGAGTTATTCCCGAAATGTAATTGCTGGTAGAGTTAAGCCATCCTGTTGGTGAATCATTCCTGAACATTGCATAACCATGGCAGTTAATTGCTGTATACATGTTCGTATTAAGCGTTCTGAACGACTTAGAGCCATAGATGCTATTTACATCATATAACTTCCATTCATCCTTATAGTCCAAATTGGCAGTATACGTTGCCGTGTTCAGATCATATCCGTTGGATGCTCCGGGAGCGTTGAGGACAACAAGCGAATCGGTCGATGAAGCGGGGACAAAAGCATAATTCCCTGCCGATGTTCTCATCAGCGCCCATTTTGCACCGTTGACAGAGGATGTCGAATACTGTGTAATAGTTTCCCCCGGGGAGGAACCGCTGGTAGTAACTCGCATATATTTAAGCGAATATTTTGATTTAACTCTGAAATATCCGTCACTACCAATTTGTATGATCCATTTTCTTTGAGACGCTCCAGTAAGTTCCCAAAGTTGCATAGCCGCCCCGTTCGCTGTGCTTGGACCTTCTACATCGATATATTTACCTGCGTTGATATTTTCAATAAAGTAAGTCCCGCTTGCAATCAATGCTGAAGAACTTACTGAAACAGAGCAAGTTTTCGTGTAAGTCCCATAATCGTTCGTATGCAGTACGACCGTTATTGTTGCAGAACCGCCGGAAATACCGTTTACAAGGCCGTATGTGGTCACCGTTGCAACGGACGTATTGGAAGAACTCCAAGTGTAATATTCACCGTTGTCGAGTATGTAAATAGGATCAAGATAATACGCTTCACCTTTCGAGATAGAAATTGAAGAAGGGATTTGAATGGGGTTCGGAGGTCTTCTGAGAACCCCCTCTACGTCATAAACCGCGTTGATGATAAGATTAAGCGGCGAAACAGTAAATGAGACGATGAGAATCGCTGACATGATCAGCTTAATCATGCGTTGCTGTTGTTTTTTCATATTTGAACCTCTTTTCTCTTTTTTCGCATTATAACGCGGCTGTTGATATTATAACACGTGTATGACAGTATGTCAACAGTTTTGAGCAAAAAAATAGAATTTGTGACTCTTATGCTTAACAAACAAAAAAGACGGCTCGCGCCGTCCTTTCTGATTGGTGTTCGGTTCAGGGAATCAATACATTCCGTCCATGCCGCCGCCCATGCCGCCGGCGGGGGCAGCCGGAGCCGGCTCCTTGATCTCGGTAACGACCGCCTCGGTCGTCAGGATGCTCGAGGCGACCGACGCCGCGTTTTCAAGCGCTGATCTCGTGACCTTCGTCGGGTCGACGATGCCGGCGCCGAACATATCGACGTACTTCTCGGTCGCGGAGTTGAAGCCGTAGCCCGTCTTTCTGCTGCGGAGGATGGTGTCGACGATGACAGAGCCGTCAAGTCCCGAGTTCTCCGCTATCTGACGGATAGGAGACTCGAGCGCCTTGCGGACGATCTTCGCGCCGGTCTTCTCGTCGCCGTCGAGCGTCGCGATGAGCTTCTCGACCTCGGGGATGACGTTGCGCAGCGCAACGCCGCCGCCCGCAACGATACCCTCTTCAACGGCGGCCTTGGTCGCGTTGAGAGCGTCCTCTATGCGGAGCTTCTTTTCCTTCATCTCGGTCTCGGTAGCGGCGCCGACCTTGATGACGGCAACGCCGCCGGCGAGCTTGGCGAGACGCTCCTGGAGCTTCTCGCGGTCAAAGTCGGAGGTCGTCGTCTCGATGGCGGATCTTATCTGAGCGACTCTGCCCTTGATCTCCTCGGGATCGCCCTTGCCGTCGACGATGACGGTGTTCTCCTTCGTGATCTTGACCTTGTTGGCGCGGCCGAGCTGACCGAGCTGAACGTCCTTGAGCTCAAGACCGAGCTCGGACGAGATCACTTCGCCGCCTGTGAGGATTGCGATATCGCGGAGCATTTCCTTACGTCTGTCGCCGAAGCCCGGGGCCTTGACGCCGACGCATACGAACGTCCCTCTCAGTCTGTTGAGGACGATCGTCGTGAGGGCCTCGCCCTCGATATCCTCGGCGATGATAAGGAGCTTCTTGCCCGCCTGAACGATCTGCTCGAGAACGGGGAGGAGATCCTGATTGCTCGAGATCTTCTTATCGGTTATGAGGATGAGCGCGTCGTCGAGAACGGCTTCCATCTTTTCGGTATCGGTGACCATGTAGGGCGAAACGTACCCGCGGTCGAACTGCATGCCTTCGACGACCTCGCAGTAGGTGTCGGCGGACTTTGACTCCTCTACGGTGATGACGCCGTCTGCGGAAACCTTTTCCATGGCGTCGGCGATGAGCTTACCGACGACCTCGTCGCTTGCCGAGATCGTGCCGACCCTCGCGATGTCCTCGGAGCCGTTTACCGGCTTGGATATCGAAACGAGCTTTTCGACGGCCGTCGATACGGCCTTGCCGATCCCGCGGCGGAGAATCATCGGATTTGCTCCCGCCGTTACGTTCTTCATTCCCTCTTTTACGAGCGCCTGAGCAAGGACGGTAGCCGTGGTCGTGCCGTCGCCGGCGTTGTCGTTTGTCTTCGTCGCGACTTCCCTGATGAGCTGAGCGCCCATATCCTCGGCCTTGTCCTCGAGCTCGATCTCCTTGGCGATCGTTACGCCGTCGTTGACGACCATCGGGGTCCCGTATTTCTTGTCGAGCACTACGTTGCGGCCCTTCGGCCCGAGCGTGATCTTGACCGTATCGGCGAGCTTGTCAACTCCGCGGAGCAGCGCGGCTCTCGCCTCTTCACCGTATAAAATCTTTTTTGCCATAATATGCCTCCGTCCTCAGGGTCAGTCGACTATCGCGAGGATGTCGCTCTGCCTGACTATATTGTATTCCACGTCGTCGATCTTGACCTCGGTGCCCGAGTATTTGCTCGTTATCACCTTGTCGCCGACCTTGACGGTCATCTTGACTTCTTTTCCGTCGACGAGCCCGCCGGGACCTACCGCGACGACCTCCGCGACCTGCGGCTTTTCTTTCGACGCCGCGGCGAGAATGATTCCGCTCTTCGTCGTCTCTTCACTTTCGACAGACTTTACGACTACTCTGTCGGCAAGCGGTTTAAGTTTCATTGTAATTACCTCCGTGATGCGATTTTTAGCACTTGAACCGTTCGAGTGCCAATCAACGTGTATGATTATAACCGCTTTTCGGCGTATTGTCAAGCCCCCGAAACCCGAGTTAACACATTGTTTACAAATACAGGCGCCGTTTTGCACGGTTTCTTGATTTATCACTTGTCAGCCGCGACCGCCGGCTGCAAAAAGAAAAAGCTGAGTGCCAAAAAAGCGCTCTTGATATTTTCGCCGTTTTATGGTATCATATAAGATGATTTTTTGAAACGTTTTACGGAGCAACTCATGGACGCTAAAAACGAGATAGAAAAGCTGAGAAAACAGATCGTATATCACTCAAAAAAATACTACGTTGACGACGCCCCCGAGATATCGGACTACGAATACGACATGATGTTCCGCCGTCTTCAGGAGCTTGAAAAGGAATATCCGGAATACGACGACCCCAATTCCCCGACAAGGCGCGTCGGCGGCGCCGTGCTGAAAAAGTTCAGCGAGATCCGCCACACCGTCCGGCTCGACAGTCTCGCGGACGTTTTTTCGACGGATGAGCTGCGCAGATTCATAGAATCGACCGGCGCCGATGAGGAGTACTCCGTCGAGGCAAAGATAGACGGCCTTTCCGTCGCTTTAAGATACGAGGGCGGGCGGCTTATTTACGGCGCGACCCGCGGAAACGGCGACGTCGGCGAGGACGTGACGGAAAACGTACGCACGATAAGGAACGTTCCCCTCACGATAGACTATCCCGGAGTGATCGAGGTCAGGGGCGAGGTGTTTATGCCGAAGTCCAGCTTCGAACGTCTCAACGCGGAGCGCGAAAAAAACGGAGAGCAGCCGTTCGCGAACCCGAGGAACGCGGCGGCGGGCTCGCTCCGTCAGCTGGACAGCAGGATCACCGCGCGCCGCGGACTTGATATCTTCGTTTTCAATCTTCAGTATTGCGACAGACGGTTTTCAAAGCACGACGAAACCATCTCGTTTATGAAATCCCTCGGCTTCAATACCATACCGATCATAAAGACGCTCAGGGGAGAGGACGAAATCATCAGGATGGTCGACGAGATCGGACGGATGCGCGGAGGACTCGAATACGACACCGACGGCGCGGTTGTCAAGATAAACGATCTCCGAAGGCGCGCCGAGCTCGGCTCGACGGCGTCGGTCCCGAAATGGGCGGCGGCGTTCAAATACCCGCCGGAACGGAAAAGCACGAAACTCATCGACATAGTCATTCAGGTCGGGCGTACCGGGGTCCTCACCCCGAACGCGGTGCTCGAGCCGGTCCGGCTCGCGGGGACGTCCGTCAGCCGCGCGACCCTTCACAACATTGATTTCATCCGCGAAAGAGATATAAGGATAGGGGACACCGTCCTCGTGCAGAAAGCCGGTGAGATCATACCGGAGATCGTAAGCTCGGATAAAAAGCTCCGTCCGGAAGGGACCCTTCCCTACCGGATGCCCGAGAAATGCCCCTCGTGCGGGGAGCCGGTCACGAGAGAGCCCGGCGAAGCGGCGTATTACTGCACCAACGCCTCCTGTCCCGCTCAGCTCCGCAGGTACGTGGAGTATTTCGCCTCAAAGTCGGCGATGGATATCGACGGTCTCGGTCCCGCGCTCGTCGCTCAGCTGTGTGAGAGCGGAAAGCTCCGGGACGTCTCGGATCTCTACAAACTCACGGTCGGGGATCTCGAAGGGCTTGACAGAATGGCGGAAAAATCGGCCGCGAATCTCGTGTCGGCGATCGGCGCCTCAAAGACGAGAGGGGCCGCCCGTCTGCTCGCCTCGCTCGGGATCAGACAGGTCGGGGAAAAGGCGGCAAAGGCGATTATGTCGGAGCTGCACGACGTCAGAGAGCTTTTCGGCGTGACAAAGGAGCGTCTGACCGAAATACCCGACGTCGGCGACATCACAGCCGACAACATCGTTTCCTTCTTTTCTCATCCCGGGACGAAAAAGCTCATCGACGAGCTCGCGGCGGCCGGTGTCGTCACGGCGGATCTTCCGGTAAAAAAGACGGGGGACGCCTTTGCCGGTATGACCTTCGTGCTGACGGGGACGCTTCCGACGCTTACAAGATCCGAGGCGTCCGAAATAATCGAGCAGAACGGCGGCAGGGTCTCGTCGTCGGTATCGAAAAACACCTCGGCGGTCCTCGCAGGGAGCAAAGCCGGGTCAAAACTCGCGAAAGCCGAGGCGCTCGGTATAAGAATAATGGACGAGACGGAGTTCCTCTCCATGGCAGGACGGTAAAATGCTTTTAGACATTGTAAAGATTTACGTAAAAGCCGGAAACGGCGGAAACGGATGCGTCTCTTTTCACCGTGAAAAATACGTTTCTCACGGCGGACCGGACGGAGGAGACGGAGGAAACGGCGGGAACATCGTTCTTCGCATCGACGAGGGCGACAATACCCTTCTGAGATACAAATACAGCCGTAAGTTCGTCGCCGAGAACGGCGGAGACGGAAAAAGCGATAAGTTTCACGGCAAAAACGGCGAGGACATAGTCCTCCCGGTCCCTCCCGGGACGGTCGTCAGGGAGACGTCCACCGGAAGGATAATCAAGGATATGACGGGCTGCGGCGATTTCGTTCTCTGCCGCGGCGGCCGCGGCGGCTGGGGGAACAGGCATTTCGCAACGCCGACGCGTCAGATCCCGCGGTTCGCGAAGGCGGGGACGCAGGGGCAGGAGCTCGAGGTCACCTTTGAGCTCAAAATGATAGCCGACGCCGCCATCATAGGACTTCCGAACGTAGGAAAATCATCCCTTCTTTCAAAAATGTCCTCGGCGAGGCCGAAGATCGCGGACTATGAGTTCACCACACTTTCGCCGAATCTCGGCGTCGTCCGTACCGGCGAGGGGAGCGGCTACGTAATGGCCGATATCCCCGGTCTCATCGAAGGCGCGTCCGAGGGAAAAGGGCTCGGGCACACGTTTCTCAGACATATCGACCGATGCCGTATGTTCGTTCACGTCGTCGACATTTCCGCCGACTGTGACAGGTCTCCCGCCGACGATATTGAAACGATAACAGCGGAGCTCGGTGAATACGACCCTCAGCTGCTCAGCCGGCCCGTTCTTCTCGTCGGGAACAAATACGACGTTTCGCTCGCCGAATACAACGAGCACGTCGCCGAACTTGAAAGCTACGCAAAGGAAAAGGGGCTGCCCCTTATCTTTACCTCGGCCGTCACGGGATATAACGTCGAAGAACTTAAAATGACGGTCGCCGGGATGCTCCGCGACCTGCCGGAGATAAAAATATACGAGCCGGACGAGGTCCCCGAGACCGAGATCGAAGATAAGGACGAGCTGAACATCTACCGTGACGGCGACGCGACGGTATGCGAGTCCGAATGGCTCTACCGGCTTCTCGGCTCCGTCAATTTCGGCGACCGCGACTCCATGTCGTATTTTCAGCGTATGCTCCGCAAAAACGGAGTGATCGACGCGCTCGAGGAATTCGGAGTTAAGGACGGCGATACCGTCCGGATGTTTGACCTTGAATTTGATTTCTGGAAGTGAACAAAATGGAAAATGAAGCTCTCACCCCCGAGGCGCTCGGGATAAACGAAGGAAAAAAACTGACCGTGACCGTCGGCGGCGTCGATTACGACAGGTACGCCGCAAAGACGAGATTCGTGAATATCGGGGATGATTATCTCGCTTTCATGGAGGAAAGCGTCATCCCGTACGTAAAGGAAGGCGATTTTCTCTCGATAAGCGAAAAAATCATCGCGATGTGCCAGAAACGGATCGTATACCGCAAGGATATTCACCCGGGATTCTTCGCGAAACTTCTCTGCAGATTCGTTCACGTCACCCCGGCGGGGCCGGGCGCGGGAACTCCCCATAAAATGCAGCTCATTATCGACATCTGCGGCCTCCCGCGGGTGCTTCTCGCGACCTTCTGCTCGGCTGTCACCAAGCTTTTCGGAAAAAAAGGCGTATTCTATAAGGTCTGCGGTCATCAGGTCGACGGGATCGACGGTCTGATAGATTACGATATTTCGTTCCCCGAATACGTGGACTACGCGATACTCAATCCGGAAAACCCCTCCGGAGTATGCAACGAGATACTCGGGAAATTCGGGGTTCAGTGTATGATCGTCGACGCCTGCGACATTTCGGTCGAGGTGCTCGGGAAATCCGACGGGCTGACTTTACCGGATGAAACTCTGTGCGATATCGTGAGAGACAACCCGGCGGGACAGGACGGCTCGTGCACTCCCGTAGTCATAGTGAGGAAAAAGGGCTGAAAAAGCTGATTTTTCAACAATATTAATGCTATTAAGTCATCTCGTGCTCTTTTCGGGATATTGACAAACATCCCGAAATGCTGTATAATACGCCATCATCGCGTTTGCCTACCTTGCGGGTAGGCAAAAAGGAGGATCACATATGGATTATAAAAAAATACTGACCGTTCAGGACATCTCCTGCGTCGGTCAGTGCTCTCTCACCGTCGCTCTGCCTATCCTCTCCGCGGCGGGACATGAAACGGCGATCCTGCCCTCGGCGGTCCTTTCGACCCATACGGCGGGATTCAAAGGATATACGTTCCGCGATCTCACGGAGGACATACCGAAAATAACCGCGCACTGGAAAAAAGAGGGGATCCTTTTCGACGGGATCTACACGGGATATCTCGGCAGCGCCGATCAGATAAACATGGTCCATGATATGTTCGTAAGTCTCGGAAAGGATTCCTTCACAAGCTTCGTCGACCCCGCCATGGCCGACAACGGAAAGCTCTATCCCGCCTTTGACGGCGCTTTCGTCGACGAAATGAAACGCCTCGCGTTTTGCGCGGATATTATTCTGCCGAACATCACCGAGGCGTGCTTCCTCACGGGGACTGAATACCGCGCGACTTACGGGGAGGACTATATAAACGGCCTGCTCCGCGCGCTCAGGGAAAAAGGCGCCGGAACGGTGGTGCTTACCGGAGTGAGCTACGAGCCGGAAACGACCGGCGTGGTCGTGCTCGAGGGAGACCGGGCGGATTATTACAGACACAAACGCATCCCGAAAGGCAGCCACGGCACGGGAGACGTTTACGCCTCGGCGTTCGTCGGCGCGTATATGGCAGGAAAGAAGGTCTATGACGCCGCGGCGATCGCCGCGGACTACACCGTCCGGTGCATAGAGCTCACCTCCGGCGACCCCGATCACTGGTACGGCGCAAAATTCGAACCCGAACTGCCGTACTACATTTCGAGGATAAAGAGCACCGTTTAACCGATGACAGTCAGGTGAAGAGGTTGAAAACAGGAAAAAGATTTATAACCTTCGCTTTGTCCGTGATCCTGCTCGCATGTTTTCTCTTTCGGAGCGGATGTGAAAAATGCGATCATTCGTTTACCGTAGAAAATCCTTCAAACCGCTTTCTGAAGATGAAAGCAACGTGCTATACCCGTGCATTATATTACCGAAGCTGTGAAAAATGCGGCAGATCGTCAAAAGGGATCGACCCGCAGGCGGTTTTCTGGGACAGAGAAGGAGGGCTCGCGCACAAATACGGCGAATGGACAACGGTTTACGAAGCGACCGACTCGAGCGCGGGACTGAAAGAGGCCTACTGCCGTGAATGCGGTCAGAGAGTCCGCGAAACGATCCCGGTCCCGCACAACTATTCCCTTGAGATAGTCTCGGGGCCGCAGAAACGCGATTATATCGCCTTTGACAGTGTCGACCTGACCGGTCTTGACGCCCGGCTTATATGCTCCGACTGCGGGCACACCGTTGATCTTTCACCGTATGACGTCACGCCGTCCGTAAATACGTTGATTGCCAAAGACACCTCCTTTACGGTATCGTTCAACGACGGTAATAAAGAATACGTTTCTGCCGAAATACCGGTCAGGGTGGAAAAAAAGGAGCTGACCATCAAAGGATGGGACCGAAGATGGTACGAGACGGAATGCAATAATTTAGATCCTCACAGAATTGCCGAAGATGAATACACCCCACACAGCCCGTATGAATTCAAAGTGACCTTTACGGACACAGACGGCAACCCGGTTTCCGCAGAACACGGCCTTGCCGCCGGCAAATACTATATGCATGGGGAGATCGGGGAAACCGAAAACTACCTCGGCTGGGAGAAAACCGTAAAACTGACCGTAAAACACAGTATCACAACAACCGTGGCATCGTTTGACGCAGGAGACGACTGGCCCAAAACAGCCGAGATACGCCAAAAATGCGCTAACTGCAGTTACGTCGAAAAAATCATTATTCTTTCGGGATATACAGTAACCGTAAGCGGCAACGACCTGTGCCTGTATATTCCGTACGCCCTTTATGACCTCGAGGAGGTCCGGCTCTTCGATTACACAGACAAAGAAATATCAGGCGCATTTCTTGAAGAAAACGACAGTCAGCAGACCATACTGAAAACTTCCGGCAACGCACTGAAAAAACTGCCGAACGGACTGTATAAGATAAAAGTCGTTGCTCATGCAAAAGCCAACGAATGGCGGTATCTGTACAACGATTGCGATTACGTTTTCTACGGGTCTTTTGAATTAAACCGATAGTTGATTATCACCGAAAGAAAACGCCGGTTTCCGTAAGAAACGTGGGTACGGAGAGTAAAAAAACCGCATATCATCAGAGCTGAGAAACCGCCCCCTGCCGATCGGCAGGGGGCGGTTTTAAGTTTGATTTACGGCTTACCGGCGTATCAGGGCGCTGAGGTAAGTCTCGTGATTTTGAGCGTACCGTCGCTGTTCACCTTGAGACTGAACCAGTTGATGCCTCCGTCAAGCGTCTTATAGCCGTCCGGAGTCGTCGTTTCCTTGATATAGTAGGTTCCTGTCGCGAGCTCGCCGATCCAGAACGCGCCGCTCTTGCCCGATTCCAGATTAATGGCGTCAGGGTTGACAAGCGTTGTTTTGTTTGAGCGATAGATCGCGAATCTGGCTCCCTCTACCGTCGCCAGGGTGTTGTCGATCTTTCTGAGGATGACCCTTACCTTTTTCGCCGGACCGTTGGTGAATGTCACGGTTATCGGGACAAGCGTTGAATTCAGATCATACGTCTTGCCGTCCTCGTCCTTATTGCCGCCGCTGAACGACGTGGTTTCGGACCGGACGGATATCCCGGCGCTGTAAGAATCGATGGAGACCGATCCGTCGAGCACTGAAAACTCCTGTACGGTGATCCTCGCGCCCGACGGGACAGTCAGCTCTTTCGTCTGTCCGTGACTCAGATCGAAGAAGTACGCGCCATCAAGATTGGTCTTGCCGTCGGCGCTGTATTCGTTGGCCGTCCCGATCTCGTAACCGGTTATCGGGATGCCTCCGTTGCGGAGAAGCACCTTGAATCTGAATACGTTGTTGTCGGGATCGGACGAATCGTAGTCGTCGATCAGCTTTTCCACGGTAACCTTTACGGTCTTTCTCTTGTTTGTGAAGGTAAGCGTATCGCCGTCGTTTTCCGCCACGACGATGCCGTGGTTGCTCGCCGCATCCGCGCCGTAACGGTAAACCGCGCCTTCAACGGTCTCGTCGGATACATCGTCGCTGTCGGTTCTTACGATCGAAACGTCGTATATCGCGGCGTCCGTGGCGCTGAGCTCCTCGGTCACCTTAAGCGTTGAGTTCGCGGGTACCTTCACCGAATCGCCAGATCCGCTCGTGATCTGCCTCGTAGCGGTGCCGGTCACGGTCTTTCCGAGAAGCTCGTAGCTGTATTCTACGATATAGCTGAACCTTCTCACGTTCGTAAGGATCGGATCCGAAAGCTCGGCTCTGATATTGATGGTGACGATCCGCACGTTGTAAACGAAGACCTTGAAGCCCTGCGTCGGGTCGTTCTCGTCGACCTTTTCGATCACGACGAGGCCGCTGTTCCCCTCGAGTTTTCCGCCGTTTTCGGACGACAGAGTGAGGGTCACGGGCCCGTCAAGCGGGAGGAAGTTCTCTCCGACGAAGGTCTCCTCGAGCGTATATGTGCCGACGTAGAAGACGTTGCTCTTGCCGGAATTGCCCGGGAAGAATTCGCCCGTTCCGGTCTGCGCGGGATAGAGCTGTTCGGCAATTGTGCCCGTGGAGGACGAAAGCCTGAAATACGACGGAACGCCCGCGTTGCCGTCCTGATCCACCTTATAGAAGATTATCGGATAGGACTTAAGAACGTTCTTATAGGTTATCGTCGTGTCGCCCTTTGCGACGGTATAACTGACAGAACGCATATAGTTCGTCACGCCGTCGTCTTCTTCGGTAGCCTCGGTGACCGTAACGTTCGTGCCGTTCCTTGTGACGGTAGTTATGTAATCGCCGAGGTTGCTGCCCGTCTCGGTCACGGTGAGGACAGCGCCGACGGGGATCTTTTCGAGTTTCTTACCGTCCGTGCCGCTCGTTACGGAGAAGCTTCCGAGATCGGTCGTCTCTCCGCCGAGCGTGTAGCTCGCCGTGAAATTGAATATCCCCGCGGCGGACGTGCTGCTCTCGAGCACCTTTTTCACCGTGACGTCCGCCGTCTGACGGGTATTCGTGAAGATCACCGTACCGCCGGCCTCGGTTTCAGACCATGAGAGTACCCTGCCATCTACGTTCTCGACCGGCAAAGCCGAGATGGACGTTGAGGTGCTCCCCAGCGTAAGCGGGTAATCGCCATCAGCCAGAGATACGCAGCTCATCGCCGTGTCGTAATAATGCGGCTTGGCACTATAGTCGTTTTCGGTGACGGAATATGACGGGTAGAAAGCGATGAAATCGTAATAATAGTCGCCTTGCTTGGAGTTTGGCCTATCATAGTAATCCCACGAATATTTCAGCGTCTGTCGGGCCGATGCGATCTCCCTCCCGTCACTGTTGAATTTTTGGATCACCACCTGAATATACGGTTTTTCAGATGCATTATCTTCCCAGAACTGGAATGCTTCGGTACGAATATATTCTCCGTCTTTCAGAGTTACGCTTGCCGTTCCGGCATCGAACGTGCCGGACAAAGCGGTCCATCCATTATTTTTCTTGCGCTGATATTCATACTTCCCGCTCAAAGAAACGGTAAATGTGAACTCCTTGTCCTTGTCGCCCGGTTCAGGAACCTCCTTGTAAACGTTCACGATTCTCGCTTCCGCGTTTGTGTCCCACACGGCGTAGAGAGTCTTTACAGTCTCCCGTTCGCCCGTGGCGCTGTCGAGGAAGAAGTCGTTCAGGCTGTTTATCATCCAGCCCGTCGCGCCGTCCGTTGTATACGCCGGCTTTTCGGTTTTGACGTCGTGGCTCGCAGCCCAGTTCGGGTTGGGATCCCATCCGAGGAATATGTAGCCGATGCGGGTACTCGTCGTCGGAAGCTCGTAATAGAGCGTCTCATCCTGCCCGTAGACTATATCGTATCCGAAATCCGAGGACGTATTGTCCTTCTTGTCGAAATAGACCTCCTGCGTCCTCACGCCCGTCGTCGGATAGTTATCATCCAGCTCAAGGGTATGCGGGTTCTGAACGGCGGTGAAGGTAATAACGATTCCTTCGGGGTTGATCTCGAGCTCCTCGTTGAAGCCGAAGGGCTTGAGGTTCTGAACGCTTTTGAAGTCCGCGTTCGTATTTGTCAGAGAGCCCACGAGGGTGTCCCTGTTCTCGCCGTCAAGCGTGCTCGTTGCGGTGAGCAGCCAGCCGGGGCCGAGGTTGTTCGTGCCCTCGATCGTTACGTGGCGCTTTACGAACTTCGTTTCGCCGTTCACGATCTCCTTGACAACGCCGTAGGGCACGGCGAGCCAGGCGTAGTCGCCGTCATCGACTGTTATCGCGCTGAGTTCGGCAGCCGTCATCGGGGTGCGGCCGTAGAGCCCTTCCCTCGCGTTTACGACCTGGAGCGCGCCTTCGGACGAGCTGAGCCCGAAGGTGACCGGGCCGACGCCCGTCGCGTTGACGACCTTGATATACACCATCGGCTCCCATACGGCGTAAACAGTCTGCTCCTGCTTTCTGCTTATCGAAATGATTGAATCTGCCGGATAGGTGGCGATATAGTCGCCTTCGTTGCTCTCTTTGTCGAAACCGAGCAGGAAATAGCCGTCGGGATGCTTGAAATAGTTCTTCCCTGCGGGATCGAGAAGCGGCTTGGAATCGTCGCCGTCGACGTGGGTAAGATCGGTCGCGTAGCGATATAGCCTGACCTTTTCGTTCGACTGGAAATCTCCGAATTCAATGCGCTCGGTATCAACTCCGTTGTCGTTCACCGTCGCGACGACCTCGCCGATGACCCCCGGCCAGGTGTTCGTGAGACTTGTATTCTCGGTGAGTTCGTTTTCGCCGTCGACCGTCATGAATCCGCCGTTTGCGTGGAGCGTCAGATTCGTGACGTAGGGCCGTCTGTAAGACTGATCCTTCTGCTCGTAAACGGCCTGCATGTGTATAACGCTGCTGCGGTCGGCGTAGGCTGAGAGAATTGTGAACCTGTCGCCCGGATCGTAGTAAACGCCGTCCTCGATGGGAGTATAGACGACCTGCCCGTGGCTGTTCGTGCTCACGTTGACGAGCTGCCAGCCGCGGAAGATATATTCGTCGGTCTCTATGCCGTTCGCAGTGATACCCGTCGGCTGACGGTATATATGCGTGCCGGCGTCCGCCGCGTAGCGTGAGGTCTTTATCTCCGGGTCGGTCCAGTACGGGATCTCGCCGTTGACGATGGTTCCGTCCTCCATGACGTAGTCGGCGTGATAACGGATCTGATATCCGGCGTCGAGACGCCAGTAGGCCTTGAGGGTGAACGGCCCGGTAACGGGATCTGCGAAATTATACGGCATCGGTTCCGGATTGCCGTTTGAATCGAGCTTATACCATCCGAGGAAAGTAAAGTGCTCGGATCCTATCGTCCTGCGATACTTCTGATACCCTCCGGAGCTGTTTTTTGCGAGATACGTCTCCTTCCAGGTCTCTTCGTCGAGGACGATCGTCCCGGATATATATCCGCCGATGAGGTTGCCGTTTACCCAGTCCTTGTAGAACAGATAATACTGGTGGAGCTCCTCCTCGGTGAGATAAAGCGCGTTTCTGTTCGCGGACGGAAGTCCCGTGCCGTCGATCGCCTCGCTCTGGTACTGAGCGTTCATATAGTAGTATATCGCGCCCGAATAGTTCGCGGCGAAGGCGTCGCTGACGGGGACGTAGTCGACCTTCATCTCGGTATACTCCGTGATCGGCTCCATAAACGTCGCGTTTATGTAGGTCGAATAACGGCTCGTCGCCGCCCATCCATTGTCAGCCGGGCGCTCGACCGTAACTCCGTCCTCACCGATTATCTCGCCGCGGTTGAAGGTCGCAAAGGGTCTGAGGTCGCTGACGTCCATTCCGCTCTGATACTCCACCGCCGAGCCGTTGTTATCCCAGAACCACCCGCTGTAGCCCTGACGGGCGGGGTTGGAACTGTTGTTCATATCGTATCTGTGGTCGATATGGTCAAACTCGGCGCCGTTCGGGTCGATCTCAATGCGGAACTGAACGGGTTCCCAGCCGGCATAGAGACGCATATTCGCGGCCGGCATGTTCTCGTTGAACGTGTACTTGACCGTGCAGCCCTCGTCGACGTACCATCCGGTAAATGTATAGTTGTCGGGGCCCTGCGCCGGCTGCGGCTGAGCGCTATAGCCCGAAAGCGGCGTTTCGTACAGCACCGAAACCGTCGAGGTGTTGGCCTCCGTCAGGGCTGCAACGTTGTCGAGCGTCAGATCCGTGCCGTTTATCGTCGTCCCCGCCTTTGTCGGGTAGTTCGGATCGAAAACAAGATCGTATGAGAGACGTTTGAAACGGATGTATCTGTTTGCCGTCGCTCCAATTGAGCCATAATATCCGTTACTGTCCTTTTCACCACTCAAAGTTGTCCAGGATGAACCGTTAGTACTGTACTGGTGAGGAATAAATCCTGTATACTTGTCACTGATGTTGAAGGTACCGTTGGAGACCGTCATTGTATCGGAAAGCACCCATGATCCGTCAAGGGCTTCCTTGTAGAAGTAAATACTGTTTGAGCCACTACCGGTGAATCCGTAGAAGGTCGCAACAGTCCCGCCGTCTGAAAACAGGAAAGCTTCAAGGAAAGTTGTACGCGTTCCGGTACCAGACATTCCACCCAAGCCACTGTTATACCCATCATACCACCACCAGGTGCCGCTTTGGCCAGAGATCGACGACGGCCAGGTATACCCGTTCTGTGCCAGCGTCTGACCGTACAGACCGGTGTAGGTGATCATGCTGTTAAACGCGGAAGTCCCTCTCGTATACCTCGTGCCGGTATACTCGGTATCTACCTCTTCATCCCTGAAGGTGTAGCGGTCGCCCTCGTAGTTCTGCGTCGTGCCGCTTTCGTCCTCGTAGGTATAGCCCGAGACGTTGACGGTCCAGTTGAGCTTCACATGCCCGCCGTTGCCGTCAAGGATATAGAGGATTTGACCGGAGGTCGGGTTCCCGGTCTGAGGAGTATATGTGTAAGGAGCCGAGCTGCCCGAACGTGTATAACGGTCGCCTGTCCAGTTCGCGCCGGCTCCGCGCGTGTAGCGGGCGCCGGTATATTCTGCGTAATTATATGTCCAGCCGTAGACGTCGGCGGACGTCTGATTGCCGAGCTGATAAATTATGCCGTTCTCGCCCTGACCGTAACGTGTTCCGTTTCTGTATGTCGTAAACTCACCGTTGCTTGTCAGGCCATATACAGTTCCGGAATACGCGCCGGATCCGGTTGTCCTTTCATATACACCGCCGGTCCATTCATTGGAGTACTCGTACCTGTACCAATTCCATTCTCGATTTCTATACCACTTGCCTTCATTGTAGTACAACCGAACACTCTGGAATGAGCGATTGTTGTTGTTTCCCGTCCACAAATAGTAGTATCCATCTTCCGTGCTTGTGGTGGGAGTATACACATAGCTGATAGACCAGCCAGTTGTCGTATCAACAACGTCCCAGCTGAGTTTTACGTACTCGCCGTTGACAATGCCGTACTGATCCGGCTGCTGAGTGTTGGTCGCCGTCGTCCCGGTATACGTGTATTCGGTCTTATACGTATAGTCGGAGCCGAAAACAGGGGTAAGTTTGACGTATTCATCGTCTACAAGACCGTAAACGTCCCTCTGCGTCCCGTCGTTGTCGTTGTCTTTGAAATAGCCTCTGACGTGGGTCGTGGTGTACCACTGATAGGCGGCAACCGAAGTGCCGACGAGCTCGACGTAACCCCCGCGGGAATCGACGCCGTACTCCACGCCGTCGATGGTCCGCCTGTCGCCCGTATACTCAGCTGTGCCGGCAAGGCGGAGATAGCGGTCGCCCGTCCATACAGATTCACCGTTCTTCCAGACGTAGGTCGTCGTCGTCGTGGACTGGGGCGTAAGCTCATAGTAGCGGTTGTTGTACTTGCAGTAATAGGTTACGCTTGTATCCTCCGGCGGATTGTTTACATTATACCCGGAGGAAACGTAGTTGCGCCCCTGTCTCACGTAGAACACGCCGTCGGTCTTGCCTTGATCCATATAACGGGTCGTGCCGGTGAGCATGCCGCCGGTGCGGAATCTCCATCGGGTGTTCGTGACGGTGTTCACCGTGCGGGTGAGCTCTACGTAGCGCCTTACGCCGTCGGAGATGACAAGGGCGTACTGAGGCGTGATCGTGTCGGACGTTGTCCGCTGATAATTATATCTGAAGGTATATTTCGTGCCGCTGCCCTGTCTGCGGGTAAGACGGACGTATTTTCCCTCGACGATGCCGTACTGCTCCTCGGGTGTGTTGGCAGTTGTTGCCGTATAGGTATACGCCGGCTCGCCGCCCGTGCCGTTATAGTAGAAATATATCGTCATCAGGTCGCGGTCGTAATAGACGTTTACGACCGTCGTGCCGTCGCCCCTTACCGTCGCGGTGTTCATTTCGGTAGTACGGTAATGGAAACCGGTGAAGGAATCCCCTGAATACCCTTCGTATGTGTCCAGCGTATCGTTCGCCCTGAGGTCGGCGAGGGTCAGCCCGGACGTTGCGTCGATATTATAGGCGGCCTCAAAATCGTACGTCTTGTCATGGTCGTACGCGTTTTTGCTGTCGCTTATCTTCTGCTTCCAGACGATGATCTGGATATTTGTCTCGGTGACCTCCTCCCAGTGGGCATAGAGGGTGATACCCTCGTCGGGGATATCCTTATAGGCGTAGAGGCGGCCGTCCTTCATCTGATACAGGGGCGTGACGTCGTCGGCGGCGTACTTTGTGTACGCCCCGTTTACGATGCGCCCG
Source organism: Clostridia bacterium (assembly GCA_017454075.1). The sequence continues at coordinate 6,538 of JAFTDQ010000071.1, read as the reverse complement.
TTTTCGTCTGTTATCTGGCGCCCGTCGAGATAGTCGCCGTTACTGTCTGTCTCCGTTGGATCGGCAAACCACCCCTTGAACCTGAAGCCCGTGCGGGAGGATATCGGAAGATCTGTGAGGTAATACCTCGCCGTGCCGCCCTCGACGTCTGAGGGCTGATCGGTCGTGTAGACGTAGGCGTCCCCGACGTAGGTCGCGCCGTTGCCGCTCTTCCCTGTTATGAAATGGAACCAGCGGGTCTCGGTGAATATGGGATACAAATCCACCGCCTGCTTGCCCTGATAAAGATCATGGGAGGTGAGCGTGATATAGAAGCCGTCCTTGTCCTCGCCGCTGTTGTACTCCTCCCCGACGTCGTCGAGGACGGTCATTTCCTTGCGCGCGATGGTCTGGCCGTCTTCTTCCCAGAGATCGGCTTCCCAGCCCGTAAAGATCTTGCGGCGGGAATCGGCGCTCGACGCATGAACGTCGCCTATACGCGCCTCGGCAAGGCCGTCCGAGCCGAGAACGACGAGACGGCACATAAGTATGGAGTTGCCGAGCTCGGTGCCCTCGATTCCGGCGTGGAAGTTGACAAAATAATAATCCTGATAGATAGGCGCAAGATAAACGTGAGCGCAGCCGAAAGCGTCGAGGACGATCCTCGAATCGCTGTTATCCGCTGAGCTGACCTCGTGTTCAACTCCGTCCATCGTCCATTTGAGCGAGGTGATGGCGGTGTGTTCTTCGTTTGCCCACACGACGTCGCTTATCGCTACGTTTTTCTCAAATTTTATCTGTTCGGGATCTTCGCTCCAGATATAGCTGACATTCCCGTCAGACGAAACGCCGCTGTGCTCTACGAGATACCACCCGAAGAAATATTTGCTCGACTTTGTCCCGTTGTCGTTTTCGGTCTCAATGTTCGGCGGGTTAGCTATCATCTCGAGCGCTTCCCCGTCCTTCAGGATCTGGCTGTTCTGATACGAACCGGCTTTATTCATGAAGCTGAAGGGACCGGCAACGTAGGTTCCGGGATTTGAACCGTCTTCCGAGAATATGTGACTGAGGAAATGGAACTCGACACGCGGGGTCTCGATATAGCCGGCCTCGTGTTCAACGACTACGTAAACAGAGAAGCCGTCGGTTTCAAACTCAACGTTTCTGCCGTTTACTCTGGCGTCCATTATTTCGTGTTCGCCGTCGGCGTCACCGTGAAAGTGGACGACGTTGACGTTCGCCCCGCGGTCGATATTTTCGTCAAGGAGACGGATCGACACCCGTACGCTCCCCCCGGGCTGTATCTTCTCGCCCGTCTCGGGATCGACAAGAGAGATGTCAAAGGCACGCGCGAAATGTATCCCCTCGGAGATGCCGCCGAGCTTTTCTGCCGTTTTCGCTACGTAACCGTCGTATTCGTCGGGATCGGTGATCTCGTTTACCTCAAGCTGCGTGCCCTCCGGTATTCCGGAGTTCTCGTCATACTTTACGGTGATGCGGTACGTTCTTCCGTCAGAGGCGACGAGATCTTTTGTCATAAACGCCTGGGAGATAGCCTCGACTGCGTTTGCGACAAGATAGAGCGTGCCGTTCCCGGACATAAGCATGAGAACCGCGCACACCAGAGCTATAAACTTAACAAATCTGTTGCTTTCCGACATTAAGTCAACCTCTCGTTTGTCCCTTCGTATCATTAATCTTCAAGCTCGTTTACAACAAGATCCTCGGGAGCGGGCCAGTCGCCGTAATGTGTCTCCGGAACGCCCGCGGGAGCTGTTTCCCCGAAATATCCGTAAAGCTGAGAAACGCCCGGCATATTCGTGACGCCCTTGAAATAAAGGATCAGCTGATCGTCGTAGGCGTAAGCCTGCGTGTTGTAATTGAAGAAATTTTTATACTCCGTTATGTTTCTGTCAACGTTAAGAACGTCCGTTCCGGAGCCGTCGCCTGCGAACGCAGGAAGCGAGTCATTGATGAGTTCAATGTACCTGCAGCTCGTCATGGTACCCGAAAAATCCCCGACAAGGGAGCCGGCCTTACCTTCTTCTCCGATGACAAGCCCGGTTGCGTAACAGTTTGAGATTTGCCCGTTTGCCTGCCCGGCAAATCCGCCGGCAGCGGCCGTGCCCTCAGCGGAACAGGTCGAATAGGAATAGCCGACCGACGTCCCGGTAATAACCCCCGCAAATCCGCCGGCGGCTGCTCCCGTTACGTTCATATCGGTCTCGGAGTACATTCCGTTCTCGGTGTGCCCGCCGGAATAGCATCCCAGGACGCTCCCGCCCGAAAGCGTACCGGCAAAGCCCCCCGCCGAACCGGCCGACGCAACGTATACCGACGCCGAGCTGTCGGTAAATGTACAGCTCGTCGCCTGTCCGACAAGGCCTCCGGCGGCTGTCGAGCCGTTTATTCCGGTACCCGTCTGCGTCGCGCCGTTTATGCCGTTTCTGACAGTCACTCCGCTGACCGCGCAGCCGTTAAGCGAGCCCGCAAGGGCTCCGGCGGAGCCGGAGGTCGACGTCACGGTGAAATCTATGAGTTCGAGATTTTTGACCTCTGATTCGGTCACGAGGCTGCCGAACAGTCCGGCGGGACCCGAGGTATTGACGGGGATCCCGGTTATGGAATGACCCGTACCGTCGTAGCTTATCTTTGCGGGATTGACGGGCATGAAGGAATCCGCCGCCGTCGCGCCGCTTATCGCGCGGATGGTGAGGGACGACCCGCCGATTTTACTTGTGAAATCGCTCCAGGCGATATCGGTGATCTGCGTCGCCTTGTTGACCGTAACGTTCAGCGACGAGATGTTTGCGTCGAGATTTTCGATATGGCGTATATTCGATATCTTCGCCTCGTCCCCCGTGAGATCGGCGAAGAGACTGTTGGTATAATGCGTTGCGCTGTACGCGACGTTTGTGAGCGCGGTGTTATTGTATGCGACCGCGTAGACGCGGAGGTTTTCGCCGGGGGTGAAGCCCTCGCCGCAGATCTCCTTGAAATGCATTCCGGCCTCAGTCACCGAATCGAGAGTGACGGTGTAGACGTTGTCGTTCAGCGAAACGTTCGAGGGATTTGAACCGTTGAGGTCAAAGCTTATCTGTTTTCCGCTGCTCTCCCCCTCGACAACGAGACGGAGTTTTGCGTTGGAGACGCCGGAATTTTCATTTCTGACCTTGACCTGAAGGCGCTCGGCGTTGATTATCTCGATGACCGGCTCTTTCAGAGGTGCGCCGTTCGTGAGAGCCTGCGCTGACGCGCCGCCGTACCATCCGATGACGGACTTGTCCGCTCCGTACGTGCGTCTCTCGCTCTTATGGCTCGTTCCGTTGTCGCGCTTTCCAAGCAGGTCGGAATATTCTCCCGGATCGAACGAGTGCTTGAACGTTCCGCTCTTTTCGGCGTAGAACACGTCGAGCACCGTCGAGGTGGACTTCTCATATCTGATTATATAAGACCCGCCGAGCCGCACGGTCTCGTCGACCGACGCGAACGGGAGCATTATCGAAAGGTCGGAGCCGTTTCTCAGATCGCTGTAGTCGGAGGCGACCACGAAATAGTAAGTTGTGGAGCCTTCTGACTCCGGTCTCCCCGCCGTTCCGGTCGCGGGATTTGCCGAAAGATGGTTCTGAGCGGCGACGAAGATCTCCTTCGCGATGCCGTCGAGCTCTGTCTGCTTCAGACTACGTCTTATGTTTATCACTGCAACGAAGGCAACGGCTAAAAGGATGATCACGATCGCGACCGTAATCAGAACTTCCTGTATGGTAAAGCCTTTGTTCTTTCCCTGCTTTATCATTGTGTTCATTCCTCCGTTACTCCGTTGAGGGGAGCGATCTTATAGCTGTCGAGCTTCGACATTTCCTGCGTTCCGCGGGTGACGCTCACTCCCGTGACTACAAACACGCCGCCGGAGTAGGCTATCCCCGTTATCGACGACCTGAGCGGCGTGGTAGCCGCCTGATCGGTGACCAGGGGAGTGACCGTCGTGACGCTGTCGAAGTCTCCTGGCACGCCGTGGTATCTTACGAAAACAAGATTGTCGGTACCGTCGTCCGTTTCCCCGCCGTTTCTGATCTCGGTCCAGAAGCCCGTCTCGCCGCTCAGAAAATATATCTTCCCGCCGGCGGTATGAACCCTTGTCGCAGAGGAAAGTTCGCGGCGGATAACGTTGAGCGTAGTTGACAGGAGCACCTCGGCGTTCCCGGCGTCGACAACGTCGACGTACGCCCTGTGGGCGACCGGGATCCCTCCCGCGACGATCGCCGTCATGAGGAGCAGGATGATAACCGCCACGAGGACCTCGCCGAGGGTCATTCCGGCTTTGCTTTTCAGTTTTTTACGAAAAATCTCTTTCATCCCGCGTTATATCCGTATATCGACCCGTCAGAAGATGAATATTTGACGGGTATTTTGTTTTGTTTATCAGGATCGGTGTTAGGGTTGTAAACAACGTCGTATCCATCGGCGTCGATCTTTACGTCGAGTTTTCCCGGTTGATCCGGTTCGGCGTCGATCAGCGCGTTTGCCGCCGCGTAGTTTTCCTTCATCGAGGCGCGGCTCTTCTCGATCATCGAGGTCGAGGAGGTTATCATAGAGGCGAGCATCACGAGCGCCACGGCCGAAATAAGCACCGAAACGAGCACCTCGGCGAGGGACTCGCCGGATCTGTTATTCAGCTTTCTCAGAGCTTTGTTGAAAAAACTTTTCATCTCCGCCTCTCATTCCGACCTCAGGGAGGTCACGGTCCAGCGGATCACCGCCTGCTTCGTTTCGGAATCGGTCACCGCGTCGACGCGGTGGTATTTTCCCGTGTTGTCCGGGGGATTGACGCTGAGTTGGCTTGTCTCTGTGTGGACGGACAGATCCTCGGATACCTGCGCCTGGCAGTTGATCGTGAACGTCGTCGTGCCGTCGGTAAGGGTAAGCTGCATCACGTTTCCGGCCGTCAGACTGAGGAGCTTCGCCGTAACGGTCACGGCCGTTTTCGGCTCAAAGTCAACGGGAGTCACGGTGAACTGAGACAATGACACCTCTTCGGTCACGCCGTATTCATTCTCCCACTTACCCGCGTCGGTCGATTTCTGCCCGAAGATCAGGGAAATCGCCGCGTCCCATAAGAGGTTGTCTCTTAAAGTGAACGAAGCGCCGTCGATCGAAAAGTTGTAAGAATAGGTCTTTTCCGATTCGACGGGCTGTTCAGACGTTCTCGAAGCGACGCCGTCTTCATCGACCTGATATTCCGACGTCACGGTGTAATTCGCAAGACGCGTGCGGAGTACCTCCGTCTGCCTCCCGTCAATGAGATCGCGGAGCGTCTCGGCGGCGGAGAGCACACAGCGGTAGCTCCTGTCGCCCTCGGCGAGTCTTCTGACTCTTCCGGCGGCCGCCGTTCCGGCGGTCAGGACGACCGAGCCGATGACAGCGCACAGAATGAAGAACAGCAGAGCAACCGTGATCGACGCGCCTTTTATGTTTCCGAGACGCGCCGACGGCGTTCCCGTCTTTTCCCGGATATTCGGTTTTTCAAGTGCTTTTTTCATCGGCTCCACCGGTCATTCTTATTTTTCTGTTTTTTCGGACGGCAGTCCGTAGTCTGCCGTACCGCCGACCATCGTCTCAAAGAAGGTGATCGTGACGGAGACCGTGACGGTACCCTCTTCAAGGCTTCCCTTCTCGGAAGTGCAGCGGAAATCGCCTACCAGACAGCGGTAGTCGCTTCCCGTGAGCTGCGAGAGAAGCGTCCTGACGGACTCGTAGTCGGGCGCCGTGAACTGGAGATATATGTTTCTCCTTATCTGGTCGCCGTTTCGGGTCACGTTCGAGAAGGTGATATTGTATCCCATATCGCCGAGAACGTCGTTGAGAAGCTTGTTGACGTTATGGCTGTTGTTGTAGCTCGGCATGCTCTTGAGAGTGCCGTTTGCATAGACCTCGTCGATCTCTTTCTGCATCTTCTCGAGCTTTGCGATCCTGAGCTGGACCGCCTCGAGTTCTACCTCAAGGGCTTCCTCGCGGTTTTTCGCCTCATCGAGGGCTTCGGTCACCGGCACGTGCACGAACTGATAGTACACGAGCGCGACGAGGATTATCGCAAGGACGAGAAGGAGGACCTTTTCTTTCGTCGTAAAATCACGGCTGAACAGTTTCATTTCTTCTCCCCTCCTCCGAGGAACTCGGCGTCGTCCCTCGCTACGTTTACGAGACGGATCGTGATCTGAGCGTTCACGCGCTCGGCGTCCGTCCCTTCGGTCTTGACCGTGACCGCATTATTGATCGCGCAGTACTCGACGCTCTGCTCTTCAAGAAGCGAATTGCGTATCGAGTTTATCTCCTGAAGAGTATCGGCCGAGACGGCGACGGTCAGCGTATTGCCCGAAGCGCTGTATGAGCCGATCGTGATATGAGACATTACGATGCGGTTGAGCAGGTCGATGACCTCGACCCTGTCGACGCGGTTGAGCTCGTCGACCGTCATTTCAGAATACGTGTAATGGGCGTAGATGTCGGTTATATTGCCGAATCCGGCGATCTTTTCATATCCCTCGTCTATCTGACGCTG
>JAFTDQ010000070.1 GCA_017454075.1 Clostridia bacterium | reverse complement strand
TCTCCGTGAGCGCCAAGAAGATCAAAAAGAAGCAGCAGCCGGGGATGATGAAATCCTTAACGACACTCATCAAAATCATCGGAATCATTATTATCCCGCTCGCCGCGGCTACCTTCCTCAATCAGCACGTAAGACTCGGCATTTCCGTCCACGACAGCATCGAGAACACGGCCGGCTCGGTAATAGGCATGATCCCCGAGGGACTGTATCTTCTCACGTCGGTCGCCCTCGCCGTCTCGACCATACGGCTCGCGAACCGCAAAACGCTCGTTCACGACATGAAATGCATAGAAACGCTCGCGCGCGTCGACGTTATCTGCGTTGACAAGACGGGCACCGTGACCGAGCCGGACATGCATCTCTGCGAGGTAATCCCGCTCGATCCGGACGACGGCGAAACCGTAAACGAGTCTCTGCGCGATTTCGCCATGAACATGAGCGCCGACAACATCACGATGGCGGCTCTCAAGGAATACTACAACGACAAGCGCCCGTACAGGCGGGCGGATAAGATAAAACCCTTCTCATCCGCAACGAAATACAGCGCCGTGAGTCTCGGAGAAAAAAGCGCGCACATGCTCGGCGCGCCCGAATTCCTCATGAGATCGGATTACGGCTCGCTCAGGAAAAGAGTCGAGGAGCGCTCCGGCATGGGAGAACGTGTTCTTCTGTTCGCCGAGTACGTGTGGCAGAACGACGCCGGAAACGTCTTCTCGGAAGGGGACCTGGCAAACGGCAACATGATCCCGCTCGCGCTCGTCACATTCAAGAATCCCATCCGCCCCGAGGCTCGCGAGACCTTCGGATATTTCGCGGACCAGGGCGTCAGGATCAAAGTCATCTCGGGAGATAACCCGATAACCGTCGCCCGTGCGGCCGAGGAGGCGGGCATTCCCGACTCCGACAGATTCATCGACGCGTCCTCCCTTACGACAAAGGAAAAGATAGAGGAGGCCGTCGAGAAGTATACGGTATTCGGCCGCGTCACTCCGGATCAGAAGCGCGATTTCGTCAAGGCGCTCAAAAAAGCCGGGCACACCGTGGCGATGACCGGAGACGGAGTAAACGACGTTCTCGCCCTCAAGGACGCCGACTGTTCCATCGCGATGGCGTCCGGCAGCGACGCCGCGTCGAGCGTTTCCGACCTTGTCCTGCTCGACTCCAATTTTGCCTCGATGCCTCACGTTGTCGCCGAAGGACGGCGAGTCATAAACAACATAGAGCGCTCGGCGTCGCTTTTCATCGTCAAAAACATATTCTCGTTCTTTATGACGATAATAGCCCTCATATCGATGTCGCTCTACCCGTTCAAGCCGTCTCAGCTCTCGCTCGTTTCGGCGACCATGATAGGTATCCCGTCGTTCATACTCGCGCTGGAGCCGAACACCAACCTCGTAAAGGGCAAATTCATGAAAAACGTCCTTCTTCGGGCATTCCCGTTCGCCGTCACCGCCATTATAATGGTCTGCTGGGAAATGCTCTTCGCGAGCGCCTTCAGCAGTTCGATAAGCCCGCAGCTTTCGGCGACGATTGCGTTCTTCATCTACACGGTGATATCATACCTGATGCTGTTCCAGACCTGCCGCCCGATGACGCTCATACACCGGATCCTGTTTGTTGCGATGGGCGTATTCGTCGTCGTCGCGGTGCTCGTGATTCCCGACCTTTTCGCGCTCGTCCCGCTCACGGGCGGCGGAACGCTCATACTCTTGACGCTTACCGTGATAAGCATACCGCTTTCGTATCTGTGCAGGCGGATATTCGATAATCTCGGCAAATGGCGCGACAGCCTCAGGGATTACGTGAAAAAGGACCTCGAGCAGGCGAATCCGACAGAAGGAGAATAAGACATATGATGCGAGTCCCCGATATCATAAGAAAGAAGAGGGACGGCCTTGAGCTCTCCCCCGACGAGATAAAATACTTTATCAGCGGATACACGTCAGGAGATATACCGGATTATCAGGCGTCCGCCCTGCTTATGGCCGTTTTCCTGCGCGGAATGACCGATCGCGAGACAGTCTGTCTCACCGAGGCGATCCGCGATTCCGGCACAAAACCCGACTTCAGCGGAATAAAGGGAATTCGCGTCGACAAGCACTCGACCGGCGGGGTGGGAGACAAAACCAGTCTGATCGTCGGTCCGATCGTCGCCGCCTGCGGGATGACCGTCGCAAAGATAAGCGGCAGAGGACTCGGACACACGGGAGGCACCGTGGACAAGCTCGAAGCCATACCGGGGTACCGTACCGCGCTCTCGGGCGAAGAGTTCTCGGAGATAGTCAACAGAACCGGGATCGCCATTGTCGGACAGAGCAGCGAGATCGCGCCGGCCGACAAAAAGCTCTACGCCCTGCGTGACGTGACCTCCACGGTCGAATCCCTTCCCCTCATCGCTTCGTCGATAATGGGCAAAAAGCTCGCCGCGGGAGACGACGTCATTCTCCTTGACGTAAAGACCGGGAGCGGATCTTTTCTCAAATCTGTCGACAACGCGACGGCGCTCGCCCGCGTTATGGTGAACATCGGCAAAGCGGCAGGCAAAAAAACCGCCGCTCTCATCACTGATATGGATTCCCCTCTCGGAAACGAGATAGGAAACGCAAACGAGGTCAGAGAGGCCGTCGGGGTCCTGAAAGGAAAAGGACCGGACGACCTCACGTATCTCTGCCGGATGCTTTCGTCGGGAATACTGTCTCTCGCCGGATGCGGAAGCGACGAAAAATGCCTCTCTATGGTCGACAGCGTCCTTTACGGCGGAAAAGCTTTTGAAAAGCTGATCGACATGGTTGAGGCGCAGGGCGGAGACCCCGGGTATATTGAGGATCCTTCCCGGCTCGGACGGGCGCGGTTCACCGCCGAATTCACGGCGGAGCGGGACGGATACATTTCCGGCGTGAACGCCGAAGGATACGGAAAAGCGTCCCTCCTGCTCGGCGCCGGACGCGAGAAGCTGACCGACGCGATAGATCCGCTGGCCGGCATTTCCCTGATCAGAAAGCGCGGCGACAGGGTCAGCCGCGGCGAACCCGTGGCCGTCCTCATGACGGACGATAAAAGCCGCATTCCGGCGGCCGTCGGCGAGCTTTCCCGTTCGACCTTCTATTCTGACGAAGCGCCTTCCGTCCCGCCGATGATCCTCGGTAAGGTCGACTGAACGTTTTGTCGTCGCCGCAGAAAAAACGAGAAAAAAAGAGATATCTCAAGATTTACGGAAATTATCCCGGGTTTTTCCCGACCAAGGTCGGAAAAAACCCGTTTTTTTCTTGATTTTTTCATTTTTTTTGATCAGCCCTATTGCATTTTCCCCCGACGTTTGATAGAATATGAGACGTTTTATTAATGCGGTCCGGCGGACGGTCTCCGTCCGCGTCCGGTGCAGGGAAAGGAACGGTCACAATAATGGATCAGTCTTCAAAAAAGATAATTCGTCTCGAACACATAAGCAAGTCATTTGACGGCGAAAAGGTTCTCGACGACATCAATCTTTACATCAGGGATAAGGAGTTCGTAACGCTGCTCGGTCCGTCGGGCTGCGGAAAGACCACTACCCTCCGCATCATCGGCGGATTTGAAACGCCGGACACAGGAGACGTTTATTTCGACGACGCAAGAATAAACGACATTCCCCCTTACAAGCGCCACGTCAACACGGTTTTTCAGAGGTACGCCCTGTTCCCTCACCTTAACGTCTTCGAAAACGTGGCTTTCGGGCTGCGCGTCGCAGGAGTGAAAGAAAAGGAGATCGTCGAACGCGTCGAGGAGATGCTCAGCTTCGTGAATCTCAGCGGATTTGAAAAGCGCGACGTCACAAAACTCTCGGGCGGTCAGCAGCAGAGAGTCGCCATCGCCCGCGCGCTTATCAACAAGCCGCGCGTCCTTCTTCTCGACGAACCGCTCGCCGCGCTTGACCTCAAGCTCCGCATGGATATGCAGAACGAGCTTAAATCGCTTCACGAAAAAACGGGGATCACGTTCATATACGTGACTCACTATCAGGAAGAGGCGCTTTCCATGTCCGACACGATAGTCGTCATGGCAAACGGCAAAATCCAGCAGATCGGCACCCCCGAGGATATTTACAACGAGCCGAAAAACGCGTTCGTCGCCGACTTCATCGGCGAGTCCAACATACTTGACGGCGTAATGATTTCCGATTTCAAGGCAAAGTTCGCCGGACACGTCTTCGAATGTCTCGACAAGGGCTTCGAGCCGAACGAAAAGGTCGACGTGGTGGTAAGACCTGAGGACGTCGATATCGTCCCGGCCGACAAGGGAATGCTCAAAGGGACCGTCACGTCGCTCACCTTCAAGGGCGTTCACTGGGAGATCATCGTCGATATCCAGGGATTCAAGTGGATGATTCAGACGACCGACTACTGCGCTCCCGATTCGGAAATAGGGCTTTACATTGAGCCCGACGCAATTCACATAATGAAGAAATCAGAGTTCTCGGGCATGTTCGGGGACTATTCGTCGTACAGCGACGAGTTCGACGAGCTTTCCGACGCAAAGGCGGCTGAGGAAGCCGAGGAAGAGGCAGAGGAATGAAGAAGAAATCATTTCTCGAAGGCTTTGCCGCCGTGCCGCACGCCGTCTGGGCGCTTATCTTCATAGTCGCGCCGCTCGTGTTCGTCGTGTATTTCGCGTTCACGGACACGTACGGCAGCTTCACGTTCGACAATATCACGATGCTGTCGAGCTACGCGCACATATTCGTCCTTTCGGTATGCTTCGCGCTGATATCGACCGTGATCTGTCTGCTCATCGCATATCCGCTCGCCTTTGCGCTTTCAAGGATGTCGCAGAAGACGCAGAGGATACTCATAGTGCTCCTTATGCTCCCTATGTGGGTGAGTCTTCTTATCCGCACGTATTCGCTGATGGCCATCCTCGACAACGGCGGACTGCTCAATTCCCTGCTTCAGAAGCTCAATATGGGAACGGTCCGCATAATCGGTACCTCGGGGGCTGTCATACTCGGTATGGTGTACGACTATCTCCCCTATATGGTTCTCCCGATCTACACAAGCATGACAAAGCTTGATTTCCGTTATCTCGAAGCAGCAAACGATCTCGGCTGCACGCCGTTCTCCACACTTTTCAGGGTCACTCTCCCGCTGACCCTGCCCGGCATCGTCTCGGGCGTGACTATGGTGTTCGTTCCCTCGATCTCGACGTTCTATATCTCGCAGAAACTCGGCGGCGGCGCTTTTGACCTTATAGGCGATACAATAGAGCGTCAGTTCCAGAACCCGAGCACCTATAACATAGGCGCGGCGATTTCGCTTGTCATGATGATACTCATCATCCTCTCGATCGCGGTAATGAACCGTTTTTCAGACGGAGACACAGCGGAGGAAAGAAAATGAAAGTACTTTCAAGGATTTACGTTTTCCTGATCTTCCTGCTCCTTTACATCCCGATCCTCATGCTCGTCCTGTTCTCGTTCAACAGGGGCGGCACACTCAACAGCTTTACGGGATTTTCGTTTTACTGGTACAGGGAGCTTCTTAAAAATTCCGAGGCGCTGAACGCTCTCAAAAACTCGCTTTATCTCGCGGTATCCTCGGCCGTCCTCTCGACCGTTATCGGGACGCTCGGCGCGCTCGGGATCGACAGGATGAGAAGCAAGCACGTCAAAAACGCCGTCACTTCGGTGACGAATATCCCGATGATGAACCCTGATATCGTGACCGGCGTCTCCATGATGCTGCTCTTCGTAGCGGCGGGCTCGCTCCCGTTCCTGAACCTTAAATTCGGGTGGTGGACTATGCTCATTACCCACACGACGTTCAACCTTCCTTACGTCATTCTCTCGGTCCTTCCGAGATTCAAGCAGATGGACCGGCACCTTACCGAGGCGTCGCTCGACCTCGGGTGCACTCCGGCGAAGGCATTCTTCCGCGTGGAGCTCCCGAACATCATGCCGGGCGTCGTATCGGGATTCATGCTCGGCTTCACCCTTTCGCTCGACGATTTTGTGACGAGCCATTTCGTTTCGTCGCCGGATTTCCAGACCCTGCCGCTTTACGTTTACAACCAGAC
>JAFTDQ010000069.1 GCA_017454075.1 Clostridia bacterium | reverse complement strand
CCGGCGTCACCGGCGTATTTGTGTACGGTTGGTAAAAAACAAACGCTTCTTGCAGAGGGCATAATATGATATACAATCTCGGAAACATGGCCGTAAATAATTATCTGATATCGAGCGGCGTCGGTTACATTTTGATCGATACCGGCTACGACGGCGGGTTCAAACGCTTTATGTAAAAACTGAAGAAGAACAGCGTCGGGCCGGAGGAGATCAGGTATGTTTTCCTGACCCACGCCCACGACGATCACGCAGGCTTTTTGAATGAAGTATTGGCTGAAACGGACGCGGCAGTCATCGCTCATCAGAAGGCTCTCGAGGGCTTGAAGAGAGGGCAGAACTCTTTTGAGGGCGGCTGTTCTTCACATCTCGCATATATCTTTTGCAAGATCCTCGCGCTGTTCGGTCACGGAGAGCACCGCTATCCGCCGATCAAAGAAGATTACCTTGACAGGATCGTTACGATCGATTCGGAGCGTTTCAAAGAACTGAACTTTCCGTACGAAATCATTGAGACTCCGGGACATACGGCTGACCATATCTCCCTTTTGATCGGTGACAAACTGTTCTGCGGAGACGCCGCGATGAACGGATTTCCAAGCCGCAGAAGAACGATAATATGGATCGAAGACCTGCAGCAGTACAAAGAGTCGTGGAAGAGGATCGCAGAACTCGACCCGGACACGCTGTATCCCGGGCACGGAAAGCCGTTCAAAACAGAGGATCTTAAAAAGTACCTGCCGTACCTTGACCGGATAAAACTGCGTCCTTTGAAATAATATGCAAAGCAAACAAATACAGATTAATGAGGAGGCGATCGGCTTGGATAAGGCAGTTGTCGGGATGTCCGGGGGTGTTGACAGCGCCGTCGCCGCGTATCTTCTAAAAGAATCCGGATATGAGGTTATCGGGGTCACGCTCCGCACATGGGAATCGGACGACGGATCCGAGAGCCTTTGCTGTGATATCGACGACGCAAGAAGCGTTGCGCAAAGGCTCGGAATAAAATACGTTCCCGTAAACTGCACGTCGGATTTTCAAAAACACGTCGCCGATCCTTTTGCCGAAGTTTATCTTCGCGGCATGACTCCGAATCCGTGCATCGAATGCAACCGTTATGTGAAATGGGATAAACTGCTCTACTACGCAAACGTTGTCGGGGCAAAATATATTGCGACGGGGCATTACGCCTCGGTCATAAAAAAAGATAACGGGAGGTATACCCTCAAAACTGCGTTTCACTCGGAAAAAGATCAGACGTATATGCTTTATAAGCTCACTCAGGAACAGCTCGCCGCGACGCTGATGCCGCTCGGCGGTCTTTCAAAGGATGAAGTGAGACAGATCGCAAGGGACGCGGATCTTCCGGTCGCCGGAAAGCCCGATTCTCTTGAGGTCTGTTTCGTAACGGACGGAAGCTATGCGGATTACATCGAAAAGACGATTCCGGATAAAGTCTGCGAAGGAGATTTTGTCGACGAATCGGGAAACGTTATCGGACGTCACCGCGGCATCATCCACTATACTGTCGGTCAGCGCAAAGGTCTCGGGATCGCGCTCGGATCTCCGGCGTACGTCAAAGAGATCAGGGCGGACAAAAACGAGGTGGTGATCGGGGATGAAAAAGCACTTTACAGTCGTGAGATCCTATGCCGCGGCATCAATTTCATGAGTATCGAGGGTATGAGCGTCGGTGAGCGGGTCGTCTGTACAGTCAAAGTGCGCTACCGTCATCCGGGGCAGAGAGCGACTGTCGAAATG
>JAFTDQ010000068.1 GCA_017454075.1 Clostridia bacterium | reverse complement strand
CGTCTCCTTTTTGCTCGTATTTTATAAGATCGTCCTCTTCTTTTACGTAATCGGTCCCGGGGCAAAGCGACAGTTGGGCGCCGCTCACCCTGTTCGTGAAATACAGTATGCTGCCGACGCTTCTGTAATTGATTTTAAGATATTCTTTCCTGATGCCGTCTTTTTTTCTGTACGCGTTGAATATCTCCGGATCAGACCCGCGGAACGCGTAGATGCACTGCTTGGCGTCGCCGACCATGAATCTCGTCGAGCCCGCCTCCCTGATAAGGGTGAAAATGCCGTCCTGGATCGGAGAGACGTCCTGATACTCGTCGATAAACATGGCGCGGTATCTGGCAGCGACGTTCTTTGCCGCGTCGCTGTCTCTCCTCAGCATATCGTAAACCATACGCTGCATATCCGAAAATTCGAGAATCCCCCTCGAGTTTTTCTCGGCGCGGAACTTCTCGTCAAATCCTGTAAAGATTTTTTTCAGGATGCCGAAAAGCGAAACGCAGGAAGAAAGCGTGTCGCCGCTTTCGTTTTCTGCGGCGAGCGTCAGGTCGCCCGTAAAGCTGTCGCAATCATTTTTGAACTGTTTTTTGAGTTCCTCGACGGTATTTCTCGGCTCCTCGCCTTTGGGATAATTCTTTTTGGCCGCATCATCCCTGCCCGGGAAATCCGATTGTGTCGATTTTATTATTATATCCGCCTCTGTCCTCGCGTCCTCTGCCCGCATGTCTCCCCCGGGATACCGGCCGCAAAGTTCCGAAAGCCGTTCGGCTCTTTCGCGCATTTTTTCGAAATGAGCGACGACCTTGCCGCACCCGGGGATCTGTTCCGCCTCGCCGAGAAGCCCTGAAAAGGCGTCCGCGAAAAAATCAAAGTCGTTTTTGCGAGATCTGAGGTAGTCTTTCCCCCAGACCGTGCCGAGAAGCCCGACTCTCTGAGCTTTTTTAAGCTCGTCAAGCGTGGCGTCGAATACTCCGAGCCCCTCTTTTCGTATCATGATACTGTCGTACGTCCTGTTGGCGGTCTCATAAAAATCGGTTTTCCCGTCGGACAGACACTCGATCGCGAATCCCGCGTCTTCCGGACCGATCTCTCTCAGGACGTCGTCGAATATCCTCCGCCTGAGCGGCTTTATCTCGCTCGCCTCGGCTGTTTTGACGCCGGGCGTCAGACCCGCCCGTATGAAATCCGATTTCAGAACGTCAAGACAGAAGCCGTCGATGGTCCTGATGGCGGCAGAGGCGAGTTTTCGTTTCTGATCTTTCCAGAATCTTCTGTTTTCCGCGTCGGAGAGGACGCGCTCGTTTATCGCTTCCTCGATCCTCCCCCGCATCTCGGCGGTGGCGGCGACCGTAAACGTCACGATAAGAAAATCGTCGATGTCCGGGCGGGTATCGTCACTGATCGCATCGCCGAGAAGTCTCATGATCCTTCCGACAAGCACGTCGGTCTTCCCCGTCCCCGCGGAGGCAGATACGAGAATGTCGGAATCGGTCGAGTTTATCGCATTCTCCTGGTCGATATTGGGTTTTCTGTCACTCATTCTCGTCTCCTCCTTCCTCGTCTTCCGCCTCATCGGCGCCTCTTATCCTTCTGCTGCGGCACGCCGCCTTAAAATCGCAGAACTCGCAGGGGCTTTTGCCCGAGTCTTTTTTAGGACGCGCTCCCGCGTCGCCGGAAAGAATTCCTTCGCATACGCGGGCGACCTGCTCTTTTACGGTTGCCCTGACCTCCTCGTAGTCTCCGCAGAGCTGCCCGCCGCCTCTGCGGCTGACGCCCCCGAACTCGGTCAGCCCTGTTTTGTTATTAACGTCTTTCCCGGATATTCCGCTTTCGAAGGCGCTCCTGATCTCACCGTCGAAGACCCCTTCTATTTTCAGGGCGCCTTTTACTGCGTCGTAATAAGTCTGCCCGTTCTTTCTCTCGGGTCTGCCCGGTTTGACGGTGTAGTACGTGACCGCGGCCGGGGCCGGCTTAAGACCGTTTTCGACGGCGTCGCGACAGGGAGCTTCCCCCTCGTCCTCCGTTATTCCGTAAAGATACAGGAACATCTGGAGCTTTTCGCCTTTGGCGAGCCCTTTTGCGCTGAATTCCTGACCTGACGATTTATAATCTATTACTCTGAAATAGCGTTTGCCGCTTTCGGCGTCGTCGTAAACGTCGATGCGGTCCGCAGTTCCGTACACCCTGACGCCGACATCCCCGACCTCCGCCTGCGGCTTTCTCCCGTCATTTTATATTCGAAATATTTCGGCTCGAAATGGCTTTCCTTCTGCCGCCCGTCGAGCACCGAAAGCACCGTCCCGGCCGTCTTTTTCAGATTTTCCACGCCGTACGCCCTCGCGCTCGAAAGCACGTCGCGGGAGCCCGCGGGAATCACGTTGCGGAGCATTTCCTCGATGTTTTTTTCGGCGAAATCCGAGAATTCCGCCATTGTGTGCTCTTTGTCGCGGGCATATTCGCCGCTGAAATATTTCTCAAGGACGTGATGTATCAGGGTCCCGTCGCTCGCCGCCTTCGCGTCGTCCACGTCCGGCGGCGCGCTCAGCCCCGCCTCGCGTGAAAGCGTATATCTGAGAGGACAGCCTACGTACTGATCGATCGCGGAAGGGGAAATTCCCATCGTCTTCATCCCGTCGCTGTCTTTCACGAGCAGCGCGGCGACCGCAGCGGGATCGACAGAACTGTTTTCGTCGGCGCGGAGCGGTACGTCCTCCTTTTCTGTCATTCCGAGCGCCTCGGCAAGCGAGCTGCCCTCGACCGTGCCCCTGAGAAGGCGCATTTTTTCTCGCGCCGAAACGTCGTCCCATACATAATCGAGCGGCCCGGGACTGACGTATCGTTTTCCGTCTTTTCTTTCTTCCTCGCGCTCGTCTTCGCTCAGGAAAATCGACCGGGCGCTTTCAAACTGCTCTGATGGAGCGATCTTCTCGCCGGTCGGACTGTATTTTGAACAGGTCAGCAGGATGTCTTTTGAGGGTATGCAGAGACAAAGATAGAAATCCAGGTTGTCGAGACAGTACCTGTCTTTCGGCGGGATCCCTATCTCTATTCCGTCTTTGTCAAGTATCCTTCCCCTCTCTTCGTCTGTGAGGATCGTCCCCGACTGAGGAGCGGGAGGAAGCGATCCGTAGTTGCACCCCGTTATTATCGCGCGCGGAGTGTGAGGAGTATGCGCGCCGAAAACGGCGACGGTCACTTCGTCGCTCATAACGGGAACAGATCCCGCGGAGGCGCCGGCCATCGCGATCTCAAAGGCCTCGGCAAATACCCCGGCAAGTCCGGCGCCGGAATCCGAGCGGACGTCCCCCGACGTCCTGTTTACGGAATCGAGCACGGAGCAGAGAACGTTCCACAGACGAACGTCCTCGGCGGGGTCCGGCATATTCTCAATGTTTTTATCCACTCCGAATGAGACGTGGAGCAGATCATACATGGCGAGGCAGGCGTCCCTCAGCGTGCCGCCGCGTTTCAGATCCGAGCAGAATCTGTCAAGACCGGTAAAAACTCTCTCCCGGGACGCGTTTATCCCCGAAAGGGCGTCGGAAAGTTTTCGCCTCGTTTCCGCGTCCGGATCCATTTCGCTGAATCCGGCGGGGCTCATTTCCCATTTTCTGCGCCACTCACCGGCACCCCTTATTTCCCAGAGGTTGACGTAGTTTTCAAGCTCGCAGACTTCGTCGTTATCAAGTCCCGTCAGCCCGGTCTTGACGAAAGTAAGCACGTCCTCCCTGCGCCAGCCGTATCCGGCGACCGAAAGCGCCGAGATGACAAACCTGAAAAGCCGCGTTTCACGCAGCTCGCGCCGGGCCGAAACGTGATTAGGTATCCCGTGCCTGTTAAGCGTTACCGAGATCAGGGACGCAGCGCGGGCGTCCCCCGCGACAACCGTGAAATCCGAGCACTTTGCCCCGTCTTTTCTGATTGCCCTTATTATTTCGCAGGCGGCGAACTCGGCTTCCGAATAAACGTTCGGAAGCATGAAAAATCTCACCCCGTCGGGGTTTGCCCCATCCCCCGAGATATCCGAGCAGAACTTTGTTTTGAGATCGTAGATCCCAGGGCTGCATTCTTCCTTTGTCGGAATACTTCTCTCTCTGACCGTGACGACAGGGTCGACGCCGGCGTCCGCGGCGACGGAAAGCAGCTTTTTTTCGGCAGAGCCGGGGTCGTTTCCGCTCACGGTGCCGAAAACGTATTCGCGCCCGTCTTCGCAGCAGAGCGAGACCGTGAGAGAGCTCCCGCGGCGAAGCATCTCCCGTATCACGTCAAGCTCGGGCTTTGAGAACCTGACGAAACCGTCCATATAAACGGAGACGCCGTCAAAAAACTCGCCGTGCTCTTTGGCCGCCGCCGCGAATCTCGCGACGCCGTCCGACGGGTCGGTGATCCCGGCCGACTCGAGCCGCCTGTTGTACGCCGAATATATTACCGATATGTCCCTCAGTTTTTTCCCGAATCCTTCGCTTCCGGAATCTCCGCATTTTTCAAGAGTCTCCGGGGAAACTCCGCTTTTCTTCATCTCGTCGACGAGGTCTCCGATTATCGGAACGAATTTTTCGGCGCGGCCGGCCATTGACGAAAAGCATCCGAGCATGTCGGGCCCGAGCTCGCGGAACGCCCTCCACAGATGGAGCCGCCTTTCGGTCTTGGGCAGGCCGATCCCCTGAGCGCCGCCGTATTTAATGAAAAAGGAGTTCGCGAGGCGAGTGAAGCTCAGTATTTCGAGCCGCTGTCTCGGGACGCCTTTTTTCTGGCATTCATAACTTATAGCCCGCTCCGCCGTCGCCGAGGTCTGATCCGGAACTATGAAAAGGACCCTCCGCCCCGCGGTGAGATCCTTCATTACACCGGACACCATGACGGCGGTCTTTCCGACGCCGGACGGGCCTTTCAGTATCTCAAATCTGCATTTACCGTTCATCGACGTTATCCTCCGCGGGGTAGCAAATATCAAAAAGTTCGGAAAGCCGCTTTTCCCTTCCCGTCAGGAACAGATATCCGAAAAGCGCCTCCATTCCCGTCGCGCGGCGGTAGTCGACGGCGCTTGCCGAGTGGGGTACAGAGCCGGAGTGAGCGTTTCTTCCCCGGCGGAATACCGCCGTTTCCTCCTCGTCGAGAAGAGGGAGCAGCCGCTCCACGGCGGCGCTCTGCGCCGAAGCGCGGACAAAATCGAGCGCCATCCTGTTGAGCCGCCCGACGTCGCGTATCCCCGTCGTTATGAGTCTGCGGCGGACCATGACCTCGATCACCGAATCGCCGAGATATGCGAGCGCGAGCCCGCCGGCCTCCGCGGGATCGAACCGCGTTTTTTCTTTTTGTTCCATGTTTTTAACCCGATTTTTCAGTTTTTATTATTATATCATCTCCGGCAGGGCATGTCAATCCGAAAACGCCGTGCTCCTCCGGAACGGAGGTGGACAAAAAAACACGGCGGACCGATACGGTCCGCCGGGATGATATTTCTCTAAGGTTGCCGTTTGTATATTGTAAACTAAACATATCGGCTCTTGCCATCAGTTCTACTCCGCAACGGCCTATGTTAAGTTCCCCTCCCATGCCGAATCCAACTCCCGCACCAGCATCAATATTTTTCATCGCGCTATCCCAAAGATTAACGGCAAGGTCCTTCGAAAACACTATGTTGACAGCTTTTTTTGTGTCAGAGACAATCTGGTGTAAAGTATCTTTGCACCATTTATTGGCATCTTCCATCCACTGTGGCCAGTTTCCAAATGAGTCAAATCGATTAACCGGATTATTCCCGCAGTAAACAAAGAGGTTGTAACCTATAAGAGCTCCGTCTGCCCCAAGGTAGGCAAGCCCGTCCGCATTAATGAACCTTCCCCAGACGGGATTGTAGTACCTTGTCTGGAGGGAATAGAGACCGGTGTCGGCTGGACTTATATATGTACCCGGCAATCACCGAAGCGATTGCACGGTCGTTATTCTCACTTTTATTCCTGTTTGCTGGTATACATCTCTTATTGTTATTTGCTCTTCTCGTATTTCTTCATTTCTCTAATTGAAATGTCAAGTTGACAATTTGCGCAATGAAAATATCTTGTCCTAAATTCAACATCCCCCACAAAAAAAGTATCTCCTACAGAAAAATCATAATCTTTTGCTTCTGGAGAATTAGAATTTACAATTTTACTTATATACCGCAATTCTAATATATTTCCACATTTAGGACAAAAGTGTTTTTTCCAATGCACATAAAACGGATTTGCATCATAAATATATTTAATTGCTTTCCTCATAATCTCCCTCCTATTACTGCGCAGGTTTCACTCTAAATACAAATCCTGCACCAAATAATCCTGCACCAACATTTGCTTTGGCGGTAAAACCTTCATCAAATCTCAAACCAGTTGTTCAGAGTGCTTTTGGAAGACAAAAACTCAACAGACTGCGCTCCCGAATTACTGCAACGTATGAGCCGAAGCAGTTCCCCTTCAGCCGAAAACTCGCAGAAATATCTGTCGAATCCGTCTCCGTTCTCCGGTTTTGCCGCAAGAAAGGAATAACAATACACGTTGCCGATTTTTTTAAAAAAGAAGGAACTCAGTTGCTCATCAACCGAATCGGAAATACTATCATATCCGTTCGATAAAAGCAGTCTTTCCAAATTGCTTTTTTCTTCTTTAACGTCCGGTATCCGGCAGGGGGCCTCATCCAATTCCGCAAGATCGCCGTCAAACCATACGAGATTTTGAACGCAGATATACCCTTCATAGACAGCCAGAAGCGTGCTGTTAATCGGCTGACTTTTATTAGGATAATCAAACTTCCGGCAGGAATAAAGTTCGTTAAAATCCGGATCAACCTTAAGCAGATAGTTTTCCGTAACGGTCTCTTTCATATATTGTACAATAACGATTGCCGCATCGGATAATCTTATGAAGCCAAACTGCCAAAATCCGGATCTGCCGCCATCACCGTTTCCCGATATCAATGAATTATACCATTCCTGAAGTTCCGTGCCATAGTCGCCGTTTGAAATCTTTTGCTTTATTTTTTTCTCATATTTTTGGCGCTTTTCAAACTGCGAATCGGAACCGCGCGAATAAACGGAAAGCGTTCCGTCCTGTTTGAGCAGGCAGTTGAAATTATCTAACGGATCCATGCCGAATCCGAAAATTTCAATTCCCGTATGAACTACGTTGTAACCCGACAATCCGTACTGGATTTCGGGAGTGTAGTCATCCTTGCAGAATATGACTTCCGAAGCGGCATTGTTATGTTCATTCAAGGAGCAGGAGTTCAATAAAGAGAATAATATAACGGCAACAACAAGTATGCTGACTGTTTTAATTCGTCGCATTTCATGCCTCCGGTATTTGCTCACTCATTTTATTCCAATTTGCTCATTGTATTATGATT
>JAFTDQ010000067.1 GCA_017454075.1 Clostridia bacterium | reverse complement strand
TTGAGGATACGGGGGTCGCGAAGCGACCGGATGAGGTGGAACGGGAGCGCAGAGCAATAATATACATACTTCGGATAACGAGAAACGATGCAAAAAGCCGCCCCACTTGCTGAAAGGGAGGCGGCGTGCGGTTTATCAGGTTATTTCAGGAGCGGAATTCCGCATTTTTTGCAGCGGTCGGCGGTCGGCTCGTTTTTCGTCGCACACGAAACGCACGCGATATACGGTGCGACCGATTTGTCGTAAAGCTCGTAAGGGAAGCCGAACTGCGGATGATATCTGAATCTCGCGCCGACGGGGAGATAGTCCCACGCCGGGGTCCGCGAGCCCTCGCGCTCGACTATCGTCTTTTTCTTTCCGTCGTCAGTTCTCGCGACGGTCACATACTCGGTGTAGTACGTATTGTCCCCGTCGGATCCGTGACGGAACGCCCGCCGGGTACTCTTGTCCGTGACGACCGCGTCGTAAGCGTTTTTCGCCCTTCCTTTGAACAGGCCTATGAGAGCGAACACGAGGAAAACGGCCGATACGATCGCGCCGTATTTCAGGGCGTCGGAAATTTTCATGTTCCCGCTGACCGACGCGTAGATGAGAAATCCGACGAGCGGAAGGGGGACGATGATAAGCCCGAATATTCCCGAGCTCCTGCGGTTCTTTTTAAGCGCCGCGAGTATCTCCGGGTCGTTGACCCGTGATGAAAACCCGGGAGCAGGGGCTGTCCGGGAGGGTTCCGCCGGCGCCCGTTGTGCCTGAACGGGGGCGGCGCCCTGTGCCGAGCCGCATTTCGGGCAGAATCTGACGCCGTCTTCGAGCTGCGTTCCGCAGCCGGGGCAGTATTTTGACATTTTATCTCTCCTTGTCTCTGCGTGGTATTTATAATGTATCATATATTGCGGCGAAAATCAAGCGCGGCGAGCTTTTTTCGTGTTTTTTCGGGTCAGAAACCGCCTTTTCCGGCGAATTCCGAGAGCCAGAGATCCGATTCGTCCCGCGACCGGAAAACGAAAACGCGTTTTCCGGGGTATTTTCCGAGCAGGGAAAGGACTACAGGCCTGTTTTCCTCCCCGTAGTTCCTGACCATGCGAAGCAGCTCGGGGTCGGGGCTTTTTTCGACCCACGGGATATCGGGTCTTTCTTTTCCGATCCTCCCGATTATTCCTTCGACGCATGTCCCGGCGTCAAAATCGAGGAAAAACACCGTGTCGCAGACGCGGATCCTCGTTTCGTACGTCCGGCTGTAATCCCCGTCGATTATCCACCTTTCAAGGGACAGCAGCGCGGCGAGCTTTTCGTCAAATTCTTCACGGGACAGGTGCGTGCCGTCCGCCCTCCACCAGATATTGTCGAGGTGGAAAAGCGGCAGACCGGTCAGAGCGGCGAGTTTAACGGCAAAAAAGCTTTTCCCGCTCCCGGGACAGCCGAGTATCAGAATCTTTTCCCCGGGACGTTCATTCATTGTTTCCGTCCTGCGGTTCTCCGCCGTCCGTCGAATAGAGCTTGGGGTAACGTTTTCTGTCGAGTCCCTTCAGAATCACGCCGGCGGCGACCGAAAGACCGACGACGAGGAGTATGAGCGCCCATGTCCATACCGAGCCCGCCCTGTCGTAGAGCTGTCCGACGGCGAGGTCGACAACCCCCGCGACCGCCGTATATACGACCATCATGAACCCGTTAATGCGCCCGCGGTGGCTCGCCGGTATCCGTCTCGAAACGTACGGTCCCTCGGCGATCGTCGAGAATATTTCGCCCCAGGTGAAGATGAACATCGCGATATAATATCCGGGCACGAAACCGATAAGAAGCAGAAAGGTCAGATACCCGCCGAGGACGAGGAGCCGCCCGATTATGATCTTTCCGGTTTCGCGTATCTTTGAAAAGATTTTCGTGATTATCGGGGTGAAGATGACGACGGTAATGCAGTTCAGACTTGAGACAGTGCCGAATATCACGGCGCCGGCGTCGCCGTGTACCGCCGCCATGTCAAGCGGCATTATATAGTTGTACTGTCCGTACGCGGCGCCGTACAGCGTTCCGCAGATTATATAGAGGATCAGGAGCGGATTTGCCCTGAGGACGGCGAAAACGCTTTCCCCGTCCTTTTTCATCTGATATTCGGCGATCTCATCCCCCGCCTCGTCGATCGGGGTTACGTCTCTTATAAGAAAGGCTATGAGGAGCGTCGAGAGTCCTATCGAGATCCCGCTTATGAGGAAGCTGAGCCAGAGATAGTCCTTGAAAAGCAGACCGGCGATCGTCGGAGAGAGCACGAGACCGAGGTTCGCTCCGAGATATTCGAGCGAGTATGCGCGCTCTCTGTCCTTCGTCGCAGAAAGATCCGCGAAAAGGGCGTCGTACGACGGATATTCCATGCTCTGAAAAATGCCGGCGATTATGAAAATGACGATAGTCCCTATCCCGAGGGGGATCGCCGCGCTGACGAGAAAGCAGGCGATGCTCACGCAGTCGCATACGATTATGATATGTTTTTTGTTGAACCGGTCGGCGAGACGGCCGCCTATGAGGTTCGCCGGCAGGGAGATCACGCTCGAGCCGACTATGAAATATGAGATCTCGGCAGCCGAAAGAAAGAGCTTCTGACTGAGGATCATCGTCATGACGGGCCATATCATGCTGCCGAGATTCGTCACCATCCTGCCGAAAAACAGGACGTAAATCTCCCGCCTGAGCCCGCGGTACTGATTGAAAAGTTTCATTAAAGTTTCATTCGCGGATTGCGGCGCGGCGTTTTGAAATAAGCCGCGCTTTTACGTTTTGACGGCCGGGGGCCGGTCGCTTCTGATTGCATTCTGTTAGTATACCACAAAAAGCGCGGTAATTCAACAGTTTGTCATACGGCTTGGGAGAACGCAAGAACCTCGGCTCCCCTCGAGTGACCGAAACCCCGAAAACTCACTGCGTTCGTTTCCGGGAACCCGGTCGGGAGCTGTCGGCGTCAGCCGACTGAGAGGGGGTTCGCACTCTCCGCCCCTCTCCGCCTCGCTTTGCTCGGCACCTCGGCGGGGTCCTCAAAGCGAACGAAGCGAGCTTTGGGGGTTCACGCCTCCCCCGTGGGCGAGGCGAGATATAGTCC
This sequence comes from Clostridia bacterium, assembly GCA_017454075.1. The sequence continues at coordinate 1,895 of JAFTDQ010000067.1, read as the reverse complement.
TGCTTCACATTGCAAAGACGGTTGACGTAAAAACCCGCCGCGGGGCTTCTCTGCCCCGCGGCGGCGGTCGATCGTTATGATAACAGTATATCAGTCCTCTTTGCGCTTTTTCATAACGATAGCGGCTGCCGTGCCGAGGATGGCAACAGAAGCGACGGCTATCGAAATTGTGAGCATGTCACCCGTAGGAGCGGATGATGCGTTGTAGGCGGGAACAAGGTTCATGACCGAACCGTTCACGCTGAACAGAGTCGACGGTGTTTCGGAATCGATGAGCATAACGTATCTCGCGGACACGTCACTGCCCGTGAAACTGATAACCTGAGAATAAGATCCGCAGCAGAAGTCTCCGGAATCAAATCCGTCCCCGCTCGCTACCACGCTTGCGGAAGCGTCCCATTTGGTCCAGGGGCCGTCGGCGCTGTCAGAATACCAGATCTGAAGTCCAGAGAGGTCGGTGCGCTTGTCGCCGCCCCACCATGCCGGGCCGAAATCGCCATGGAAGAGCTCGTTGAACTTCATCGAAGCGCCGTAATCCAGTATCATACCGTAGTGCCAGGGGCTCTGATACGTGGGCTGCGCGCCGTCGCTCGGCATCCAGACCTTACCGCTGAAGACGCCGTCGGAGGACATGCCCGTGCCGCCTTCGCCGTCATCCCAGCCGACAAGACCCGCCTGATAGCCCGAGGTCGGCTCAACGTTTACACCGGCGTAATACGAAAGTCTGAAAGCGCATCCGTCGCCGGGGCCGGTTCTTGCATAGCTCTCATACTGATAGAGCGTTCTGTCTTTGCCGTCGTCGTAAACGGGAACGATATTCAGTTTCGATCCCATAACGCTGACCTTCTGAGTGGTGGCGATGGCGTCGTCGGTATCGATAACCACAATGTACTGGGCAGTTATTTCGGAGCCCTTATAGTCGATTACCTGAGTATAGCTCCCGCAGACAATGTCATCCGCGAGATAACCGCTTCCGTCAGGAAGAACGCTCGCTGTGGCGTCCCATTTGGTCCACGGGCCGTTAGCGTTGTCCGAATACCAGATCTGAAGTCCCGAGAGATCGGCGCGCTTGTCTCCGCCCCACCAGGCAGGACCGAAATCGCCGTGAATTATCTCGTTGAACTTTATCGGTTCTCCGTAGTTACGGATCGCGCCGTAATGCCACGTTCCGTCGTAGGTCGCCTGCGCTCCGTCGCTCGGGAGCCAGACGGATCCGCTGAACGTACCCTCGGCAGACATACCCGTGCTGCCTTCTCCGCCGTTCCAGCCGATGAGACCCGCTTCATACTTGTTTGAGAACGAGATCTTGTATCCTCCGAATTTCGTCACACGATAGGCGTAGCTGTCATCATTGACGAAATTGGACGCCTGATAAACCGTCTTGGTGCTCTTTGAAGCAGCGCCGGCAACAATGGCAAACAGCGAAGCGATAAGGGCGACCGCCACGACCGCGGCAACGGCTTTCCTTGTTTTTTTCATGTGTTTTACCTCACGTTATTATTTTATGGTCTCTGACCACATGCTGATTGTATTATAAATAATCGGGTGCGGGAAATTGTTAACGGTATGTAAATAATATGGACAGTCCGAGACCGGATATCCGTTTTTAGACATATCGCCGCAAAAGTTGTCCGAAATCGATACACGAACGCCGCAATCCGATAGCCTCCCTTGTGTAAAGGGAGGTGCCGAGCGGAGCGAGGCGGAGGGATTGGCAGAACAAGAGCAGCAGACGGAACAAAACTTCTTTGCCTTTGCTCTCATACACCTCATCACCGGCTCCGTCGGATGCTTCCCGCGGCTCACGCCGCACGCTTCCGGCTTCGCCGTAAGCTACCTGATCTTTTCAGTTGACGAAAATATACCGGGAGAAGCCTTTCGGTTTCTGCCGCGCA
>JAFTDQ010000066.1 GCA_017454075.1 Clostridia bacterium | reverse complement strand
CTGGAGGACGGACGTTACGCCCGAAATAATCGCCGCGATAAGCAGGATTATTACCATAGGATCGGAGATCTGAACAAGAATTCGCTTGATAAGCGGCGTTTTTTTTCCTTCCGAAAGTCTGTTGTGTCCGTATTTTTCAAGCCTCTCCGCCGCTTCGGCATGAGTCAGTCCGGAGGTTTCATCTGTTTCGAACTCTTTTATAACGTCCGATTTTTCCGATAAGTAGTACTTTTTTTCCGACATTTCTGTTCTCCTTGTGGAATCGGGTAAATAAAAAAACCGTGCGCGCCGAAAGCGCGCACAGTCTCGTCAATTAAGTCCGGCCATCCGCGTTTGCGGCGTGTTGTTGACCGGGACGCGCCCGTAAGGACGCAGACTACTCCCCGTGTATTGATATTTTATCATTTCACGGTCGATTTGTCAAGTATCGCGCTTGACTTTTAATCCTCCGGATGATATAATTTTTCGCGGAGGTGACAAAATGTTTGATCCTGTTAAAGCGAAGGACGCAGCGGTGTCCTGGATAATTGATTTTTTTGAAAAAAACGGGCCGGGATGCAACGCCGTTCTCGGAATTTCCGGAGGTAAGGACAGCTCTGTAGTCGCCGCTCTGTGCGTTGAAGCGCTCGGAAAAGATCGTGTTGTAGGAGTCCTCATGCCTGACGGAGTCCAGCACGATATCGACTGCGCTTACAGACTTGTTGAGCACCTCGGGATAAAAAGCTACGAAATAAACATAAAGGCCGCAGTTGATGGGATCAGGGAGGAAATCTCAAAAGTCCTTAAAATAACGGAGCAATCTTCGAACAATCTTCCGCCGAGAATTCGTATGTCGACGCTGTACGCCGTTTCTCAATGTTTGAACGGCAGAGTGGCAAACACCTGCAATCTGTCCGAGGATTGGGTCGGTTATTCCACAAGATACGGCGACTCGGTCGGTGATTTCAGCCCCATATCTCATTTCACGGTCACAGAGGTCAAACAGATCGGCCACGTGCTTGGTCTTCCCTTCGATCTTGTCGAAAAAGTCCCTATCGACGGACTTTGCGGAAAAACAGACGAGGATAACCTCGGTTTTACTTACGAAGTACTTGACAGATACATAAGAACGGGCGAGATAGACGATCCAGTCACGAAAGAACGAATCGACCGGCTTCACAGGATGAACAGATTCAAGCTTGAACTGATGCCGTCATTCGAATATGTCGGAGAATAAAAAAACGTCCGCGCAGACAGCGCGGACGTTTTCAATTACTACCGACCTGATAAGTTTTTCTTTGTTCACTCTTCCCGGGCTTCTTCGGAAGAATTCCGATGTGAATCGATTGCCGCAAAGGTGACGGAAAGCCCGCCGGTCAGCGCAGCACACAGGACAAACGGAAGAGTGAAAGAAGAAAAATACCATTTTTTGTCCGTGGTGACCACGCGTTCACGCGGCTCTTCATCCTCATCCGGCTTCCTGTCGGATTTCAGGTTTTCTTCTATCACGTTCTCATCATTTTCAAGGGCAAGCTCAATCCCGTTGAGTCCGCCTTCACCGTAATAAACCGCTCCGGCAGTCACGTGAATAAGAGAAAAAGCGATCGCCGCAGCGAAAAGAAACAATGCGATTTTTTTCATACGTATCTTCCTCCCGCGGACAACGCGGCAACCGCCGCGGAAGCAACGAACAGGATAACGGCAAACAGAAGAAAACCGCCGCCCGTGAAAACAAGAACCGAATGACCCGCGTACAGCGATGCGAACAGAGCCGCAGACGCGATCCCCCGGTACGAGATCTTTCCCGCGGTTTCAAGAAAGGCGGATAAAACAAAACCTAGCGAGATCATTACGGCTGCCGTTCTGACAATTCCGTTGCCGAGCAGAAGAGATGAACAGCAGAATGCCGCCGCCGCAAGCGGAGGAAGGATCACGTCCGGTACCCCGTTCTTTACAAACTTTTTAACCACGTAATATGCGACCGTGCCGGCAAAAAACAGAACGGATGCGATGAGCACGTCGCGTCTTTTATATATTCTGCCGAAAACGTTGCCGGATTCTACGGCGCAGGCAAGAGCCGCCGTTCCGACGAGCGAAACCGGGAAGGACACTTTTCGTATGATTTTTCTATTATCGCATTGCTGTCCGGTAACCGTGCTTTTCACGTCGGATGGAGCAAGCGCGGCGCAGAGAACCGCGGCAAACACGGCTACGTACCCGTAGAACATGTTGAATCTTCCGACACCGTATCCGAGGACGCCCGACCCGAAAAAGACGGACAGCCCACGGGAACCTTCGGTCCGGCATATCTCGGAAGCTCCGAAAGCGTTCAAAGCGGCGATCCCCAGCGCGGAAAACGCGGTTTTCACAGTCACCCCGAACGATGCGGGAAGCGCAAAACCGATCCCGAGCAGAGCGGCGCCCAGCATGATGCCCGGCTTGCCCCGGCTGACCCTGTCAGATACAAGCCCGAATAGAAGCATTCCGGACGCGCATACGACGTTATAGAGAAAAATCAGATATATAAACTTGTCCTCGGAGCTGTGAAGCTTTACCATACCGTAAACGGCTGTATAAGCCGTCCATTCGGCAAAAAACTTCATCACCGAACAGGTCGAGAGGACAGCGGAAGGCGAAGTGCCTCCCGGCACAGAATACTTTTTCATTTCACGGGACGAGCGGCGTCATTCTTCGATCTTGCGTATATCCGCACCGACTCCCCGGAGTTTTCCGACAATATCGGTATATCCCCTTTCAATATGGTGGATATCCTCTATATCGGTTGTCCCCTCGGCGGCGAGCCCGGCGATTATCATCGCTGCCCCGGCGCGGAGATCCACCGCCTTGACGTTCGAACCGTTGAGCTTTCCGTGACCCGAAACGATGGCGGAACGCTCGTTGATATGTATGTCGGCGCCCATTTTTTTAAGCTGGTTGACGTATTTGAACCGGTTGTTGTAAACGCCGTCGGTGATGATCGAAAGCCCTTTGTCTGCGAGGCACATCAGAGTACACATCTGCGGCTGCATATCCGTCGGGAATCCGGGGTACGGAAGCGCGCGAAGCGAAATGGATTTCAGACCGTCCCTGTATTTGACTTCCACGGATTCGTCGTTTTCTATGACGTCTACGCCGATAGCCCTCAGTTTCTGTGTGATAGACTCAAGGTGTTTCGGTATAACGTTGTCGATAACAAGATCGCCCTTCGTCGCAGCCGCTGCAACCATGAATGTCCCGGCTTCTATCATGTCGGGAATTATGGCGTACGTGCATCCGTAAAGTTTGTCGACTCCTTTGATTTTTATCGTATCGGTACCCGCGCCGGAAATGTGAGCGCCGCAGGTATTGAGGAAGTTTGCGAGGTCAACTATATGCGGCTCGCGGGCGGCGTTTTCAATAACGGTCAGACCGGGAGCCTTAACGGCAGCGAGCATAAGATTTATGGTTCCGCCGACTGTGTTGATATCAAAACAGAACTCGGTGTTGTGTATCCCGTCGGGCGCCTCTCCCTCAATGAGCCCGTTTGAAGAATCGACTATCGCCCCGATTGCCTCGAACGCTTTGATATGCTGATCGATAGGGCGCTCTCCGAGATCGCAGCCGCCCGGGCACCCTACGGATGTCCTTCCGAATCTGCCGAGCTCGGCGCCGGCTACGTAGTACGACGCCCTCATCTGACTGACAAGCTCCGAAGGCGCAGACCCGCAGACGATATTCGCCGTGTCTATCGACACGGTGTTTTCGTCCCGGTTTTCCTCGATAACCGCACCCATGCTTCTCAGGATGCTGAGAGTTATCCTCACGTCGTCTATATCCGGAAGGTTTTCTATCTCGCACTTTTCTTCCGTCAGAATGCTGCCGATAAGGATCGGCAGCGCGGCGTTTTTCATACCGCTGATCTCGATAGTACCTTTAAGCGGGCGTCCCCCGTTTATCCTGATTTTTTCCATTACTCTTCCGCGTCGCCGGCATCGTCACGCTTTATGCCGCCGAGATACTTTCTGGTTTCGGTTATGATCTGTATCAAAAGCAGAACGCCGTTCGTAAGAGACAGGGCGAAAGCTCCGTCTGTAATCACATGAGAAACGCGTTCCGCAAAAAGCATGAGAGAGAACAAAATACAGACAGAAAAGTACGGAACCCCGAAAAAGGCGCTGCCGCCGCTCTGCCTGAAAAAGAAAAAGAAAGAAATCACCGAAAGAACACATACAGCAACGTAAAAAATCAATCTCGATTTAACGTCGGGTTCCACGGTCAGAAAATAAAACGCCGGAAGAGATGAGTAAAACAGAACGGAGGAAAAAACGCCGAAGAGTATGCTGACAGCTTTTCCGGTTTTTTTCTTTTCCCCGTCCATAATACCGACCCGTTCTCCTAAGCGTGGCACTATTATATCACAGAACGCATCTATATTTCAAGTGGATTTTTACCGCCGGTCAAAAAAAAGCGTTGACACCCTCGCCGTTGAGTGATATAATCGTGAAAAGAGGTTAATATGACAGACACGGATATCATTTTATTTTTCAGGGATAAACCCGTAATAGAGACAAGCCGTCTTATGCTTGTTCCCCCGTCAAAAAAGTACGTTTCGGATATGTTCGAGTACTGCAGTTCCGATGAAGTAACGAAATTCGTCACCTGGAACAGGCATACCGATATATCGGTGACAAAAAAATACGTCTCAAAGCTTTGCCGCAAAGCCCGGCGGGGACTTTGCACCGAATGGTTCATGACAGAAAAGGACACCGGGAAAATGATCGGGACATGCGGTTTTGTGTCAATTGACGCGGTCAACCGCCGGGGCGAGATAGGATATGCGATGAATCCCGCTTACCGGGGAAACGGATACATGACCGAAGCGGTTAAGGCCGTGATAAGTTTCGGGTTTTCAAAGCTCGGTCTTATCCGCATCGAGGCGAAACATGTGGTTGAAAACGTAAAATCGGGCAACGTTATGGCCCGGGCAGGTATGAAGCGCGAAGGCGTTCTTCGCCGTTATATGGCCGTAAAAGGAGAAAACCGGGACATAGCGATATGTTCGATTATTTCCGGCGAGTGATATTTTCGATATTTACTTTTCCGCGGAAAAGTGGTATAATAGTTCTGTTGTCCGCCCTTAGCTCAGCTGGATAGAGTATCAGATTCCGATTCTGAGGGCCACAGGTTCGAGTCCTGCAGGGCGGGCCATTGACCCGCCCGGTGCGATGAACGCACCGGGCGGATAATAATTGATTATTACGGAGGCAGTCATGCTTGTCAATCTCAACGACGTCCTTCTGAAAGCTCAGAAGGAACACTACGCAGTAGGTCTTTTCAATACCGTGGATACGGATATGCTCGAGGCTGCGATCACAGCGGCAGAAGAGCTGAGATCACCGATCATCATAGGAACCGCCGAGGTGCTTCTTCCCTACGGCGGACTTGAGTTCATGGGACCTGCTATCGTATCCGCGGCGAAAAAAGCGTCGGTCCCCGTCGTCGTTCATTTCGATCACGGCGTCTCTTTTGATAACTGCATGCTCGCGCTCAAATGCGGATATTCGAGCGTAATGTTCGACGGCTCGGCCGGAGATCCCGACGACAACATCAGAGCGACCGCTGAAATGGTTAAGATAGCTCACGCGTTCGGCGCGACGGTCGAGGGAGAGATAGGTCACGTCGGACAGGCGGCAGACGGCGACGGAGAGCTGACCGACAGCTATACGACGCCGGGCGAAGCGGAGGATTTCATTTCCCGTACGGGAGTCGACGCGCTGGCTGTTGCGATTGGCACCGCGCACGGCGTTTACAAAACGAAACCGAAGCTTGACACGGAGCGTCTCTCGGCGATCCGTTCAAGGGTCGACACACCGCTCGTCCTTCACGGCGGCTCGGGGCTCAGCGACGATGACTTCCGCGATACGATAAGAAAAGGTATCGCCAAGATAAACATCTTCACGGATCTTTGCCTTGCCGGTACCGAAGCGTCGCTCAAAGCGTCATCTTCTCCCGCTCCCGGCATGATGGGATACCTCGAGATGAGGAACGCGAGGGTCGATGCGATGAAACAGGCCGTCAAACGTAAAATGCTGCTTTTCGGATCAGAAAACAAAGCCTGACACGCAAAAATTATTATTGCGGCCGGGACAGGAGGAATCCTGTCCCGGCCGCTTTTAAGCTTATTTTTTTGAAGAATCGATACTCGCCTGCTTCCTCGGAGGGACGGGCTTTTCGCTGATCTCACCGGCTTTGTCGAGAGCGATTTTCGTCAGCATCGGCCCGAACAGTTCGTATACCAGAACCGCGAAAAGCGCTATGTTCCTTATTATCACACCGCTGCCGCCGAGAGACATAGCCGTCTGAGACATCCCGAGCGCGACCCCCGCCTGAGGCAGGAGCGTGATGCCGAGATACTTCCTTACGTTGTGATCGCATTTCATGAAAGAAGATGAAACTCCCGCTCCGAAAATCTTTCCGGCGGATCTGAACAGAATGAATACAACTCCTGCAAGTATGACCTGCCAGCTTGCGAATACGGAAAAATCAAGCCCGGAGCCGCTTATGACGAAAAACAGAACCATAAGAGGACCGGTCCATCTGTCCATGCGCTCCATCAGTTCTTCCGAAAAATCGCAGAGATTGCAGAACACTGTCCCGAGCATCATGCATACGAGAAGGGATGAAAAGCCGAGCGTGACAGGTCCGATTTTAAATTTCAACATCGAAAGAGCTACGCCGAGAAAAACAAATCCGACCGTTATACCGGTTCTCTTACTCCTTGAATGAAAGAACCGCTCCGTAAAATTGAAAAGCGCACCGATAAGAGCTCCGAGGATCAGAGAAGCGACGACCTCGATCAGGGGATCGACAAGCACCGAAAAAACGTCAACTGAACCGTTTTCGAGCGCACCGGCGATACCGAAGGAAACGGCAAAAACGATAAGGCCCACAACGTCGTCAAGCGCGACGACGGGAAGAAGAATATCTGTCACGGGACCTTTTGCCTTATACTGCTTGATGACCATCATGGTCGCGGCGGGAGCCGTTGCCGTGGCGATCGCGCCGAGCACTATGGCGGATGAGAGAGACAGTTTGTCCGGTATCAGAAAATGAAGCCCGATAAGAGCCGCGTCAACAAACAGGGTCGCGGTAACGGCCTGAAAAACTGCGACGACGAGGGCCTGCTTTCCGGTTTTTTTCAGATCGGCAAGACGAAATTCGCTCCCCATCGAAAAGGCAATGAACCCGAGCGCGGCGTCGGATACGACCGAATACTGGTTGACCTCTGCCCCTGACGAAAAACCCAGCCCGGGTATACCGAGTCTGCCGAGGCAGAAAGGACCGATTATTATTCCGGCAACAAGATACGCGGTAACGGCCGGAAGATTTTTGAGTTTTGTTAAACGGGACATAAGAAGTCCCGAAAGCAGAGCGACCGAAAGGGTCAGCAAAGTCTGCATGATATATCACTTCTTTTCTTTATTTGCCGACGCAAAATCTCGAAAAGATCCTGTCGGTTATTTCGGATACGGTTACCCGCCCGTCGGTCTCACAGAGCGCGGTGTGCGCGGATTCGAGATCAAGCGCCGCAACGTCGCGTCCCGCTCCTTTTTTCAGCGCGTCGACCGCGCCGGAAACTAGTCTTGCCGCTTCCCCGACAGCCGAAGCCTGCCTTGCGTTTGACAGCACGGCGTCGGACGAAAAATCGACGCAGCCGTCAACAAAGAGTTCGGATATCGTCTCCCTGAGATGTTCCGTCCCTTCTCCGGTGAGCGCCGAGATTTTCTCAACGCGATCAAAAAATTCAGGCAGGGGCGGGACAGAAAACGAAGCCGAGTCTTTTTTGTTAACGACGGCGATGACCGTCTTGCCTGATCCAGCTTTGAGTTCACCGAGCCAGTCAAACAGCCTCAGATCCTCGTCCGAGACATGTCGGCTTCCGTCGATTACGCAGATAATCAGCTCGGCGTCGCGGGCAGCCCGCTTTGCTCTTGAAACGCCGATTTTTTCAACTTCATCGTCCGTTTCCCTTATACCCGCCGTGTCGGTCAGACGAAGTACCGCCCGCCCGGCGACGATTGTTTCGTCGATCGTGTCTCTCGTTGTGCCGGGCACGTCTGTGACGATTGCCCGCTCAGATCCGGACAGACAGTTGAGGAGAGACGATTTTCCCGAGTTCGGGACGCCTACGATCGCCGAGGGAATGCCCTCGGTCACCGCTTTGCCCGAAGAATACGTTGATAAAAGAGCATCGAGATCATCTCTGATGAGCTCAGCGCGACGTATAAACTCGCCGTCGGATAATTCGCTGAGGTCTTCGTCGGGATAATCTGCCGTGACGTACGCCTCGGCGAGAAGGTCGGTAATTCTGTCCGCCGTTCCGGATATCTTCCGGCTGAGACTTCCTTCGATATGCGACCTGGCGAGAAGCAATCCGTCCCTCGATACGGCGTCGATTACGTCAGCAACCGCCTCCGCTCCGGTCAGATCGACCCTGCCGTTCAGAAACGCCCTTTTTGTAAACTCTCCGGGTCCCGCCGGCTCAGCTCCCGCCGAAAACAGGGCGGAAAGCACGGCCGACGTGACGAGGAGACCGCCGTGTATCGATATCTCAACGGTGTCTTCGCAGGTATAGGAACGCGGGGCGCGGAATATGACTGCAATTCCGTCGTCAACTGCCTTCCCTTCCGAAAAAACCGATCCGTAAACGGCCTTCCCCGATTCAATTTCAGACAGCGGTTTTCCAGATTTCGGGAAGAACACCTTTCCCGAAACGGAAACGGCGTCAGGACCGCTCACTCTTATTACGGCAATGCCGCCCTTTCCTCTCGGAGTTGAAACGGCAGCAACGGTTGAAAGATCATACGACTTAATCATTTTACTCAAGTTCAAAAGCGCCGGTGTAAAGCCGATAGTAAACGCCTTTTTCGGAAATCAGTTTCTCATGATTTCCCCGCTCTATTATCGAGCCGTGATCAAGCACCATTATAACGTCCGAGTTTCTGACGGTTGAAAGCCTGTGAGCTATCACGAAAACCGTCCTTCCCTCCATAAGTTTATCCATACCGCTCTGAACTATCGCCTCGGTCCTCGTGTCAATGGACGAGGTCGCCTCGTCAAGTATCATGACGGGTGGATCGGCGACCGCCGCGCGTGTGATGGCGATCAGCTGGCGCTGGCCCTGAGACAGATTCGAACCGTTTCCTGAAAGCATCGTGTCGTAACCGTCCGGCAGTCGGGTGATAAAATCATCGGCACCGGCGAGCTTAGCGGCTTTTATGCATTCCTCGTCCGTGGCGTCGAGTTTCCCGTATCTGATGTTCTCCATGACGGTCCCGGTGAAAAGACTGGTGTCCTGGAGAACAAGTCCGAGCGAGCGTCTGAGGTCCGATTTTTTAATTTTGTTGATGTTGATCCCGTCGTAGCGAATCTTGCCGTCCGCAATGTCGTAAAAACGGTTTATAAGATTGGTGATCGTTGTCTTCCCGGCTCCCGTCGCGCCGACAAAAGCGACCTTCTGACCGGGTTCGGCGTAAACCGAAACGTTTTTCAGCACCGGCTTCCCGGGGACGTATTCAAAATCGACGTCTGTCATACGGACGTCGCCGCGAAGTTCCGTATAAGTTACGGTCCCGTCGTCCTTATGAGGGTGCTTCCAGGCCCAATGCCCGGTCCTGACGTCCGATTCGCTGATGGTTCCGTCCTCACCGATCACGGCGTCGACGAGCGTCACGTACCCGTCGTCCCGTTCCGGTTCGACGTCTATCATTTCAAATACTCTGCCAGATCCCGCGAGAGCGAGCACGACCGTGTTTATCTGCTGAGCGATCTGGTTCACGTTCCCCGTGAACTGTCTCGTCATATTGAGAAACGGGACGACGATCGCGACGGTAAACGGCATTCCGGTAAAGGATCCCGTTCTAATGAGCCCGCCGAATGATAAGTTCGGTACGTTACCGAGAAGGAAGAGCCCGCCGACCGTCGCTCCGAGAACGTAAAGGACGTTTCCTATGTTCATGATGATCGGAGCGAGACTGTTCGCGTAGGCGTTTGCCCTGAAAGAGTCCTGATAAAGCTGCTCGTTTACTTTTTCAAAATCCTCAATCGCCTTTTTTTCGTGATTAAAGACCTTGACGACCTTTTCTCCGTTCATGATCTCCTGAACGAAGCCCTCTGTCAGTCCCACTGATTTCTGCGTTCTGACGAAATATTTTGCCGATCCTCCGCCGATCTTACCGGAAACGAAGACCATTGCCGTCACACCGAGAACAACGAGCACTGTCATCCAGACAGAATACCAGAGCATTATGAAAAAAACGGTCAGCACGATGACGGAGGCGGCCAAAGTCGTCGGAAACGCCTGTGAAACAAGCTCGCGAAGCGTGTCTATGTCGTTCGTGTAACAGCTCATCACGTCCCCGTGCTTGTGAGTATCGAAAAACCTTATCGGCGCGTTCTGCATGCTGTTGAACATTTTCTCACGCATGCGCCGTAAAAAATCCTGTCCTATATAAGCGAGAAACAGTCTGTACGACGTCAGCGAAATGATCGAAAGCAGATAAAGTCCTATAAGAATCAAAACCTTGGGAACTATCTGCCCGGCGGCGGCAGCCCAGTTAAGATCGCCTCTGTCAAAAAAATCTTCGGTAATCTCAAGTATCTGCTGATTGAAGATCGCCGGCACGGAGGAAACGACAGACGTGAAAACTATACAGAGACAGGTGACCGGAAGGAGCACGGGATAGCTTCTGAACAACTCCCGCAATACCCGGCCGAGGGTACGAAAATCTATTTTCTTTTTTTGCTTATTGTTGTTTTCCATAGTTTCACCGGCTTATCCGAGAGATGACGTCTGCTGTTCGTAAATCTCACGGTAAATCTCGTTTCGTCCCATGAGCTCGTCGTGAGTTCCGATGTCGTCGACGGCGCCTCCGTCGAGAACTATTATCATGTCCGAGTCCATGACGGAGGAAACGCGCTGGGCGATTATTATCTTTGTCGTTTCGGGAATATATCCCGCAAATCCCTCGCGTATCAGAGCATCTGTCTTTGTGTCAACCGCGGACGTGCTGTCGTCGAGGATCAGTATTTTCGGCTTTCTCAGAAGAGCTCTCGCAATACAGAGCCGCTGCTTCTGACCGCCGGAGACGTTTGTTCCCCCCTGTTCGATATGGGTATCATATCCGTCGGGGAACGACATGACGAAATCGTGCGCCTGAGCAAGCTTGCATGCGGCGATTATTTCCTCATCCGTCGCGTCGGGGTCGCCCCACAGAAGGTTTTCCCTGATCGTTCCCGAAAAAAGGAGGTTTTTCTGCAGGACCATCGCCACCCCATTCCTGAGGACTTCAAGGTCGTAGTCTCTGACGTCGATACCGCCTACGCTGACCTTGCCGCGGGTGACGTCATAAAGCCGGGGTATAAGTTGAACAAGCGTGGATTTGGAGCTTCCGGTGCCTCCGAGAATACCCACCGTCATTCCGGATCTGATCTCAAAGGAAACGCCGCTGAGCGCGTCGCGCTCCGCCCGGGAGGCATATTTGAATGACACTTCCTCAAACTTCACGGAGCCATCGGGGATCTCGGTAACAGGATTTTCGGGATTCACAATGACAGGCTTCTCGTCGAGGACCTCAACGATTCTCTTCGCAGATTCGGATGCCATGGTGATCATCACGAATATCATCGACAGCATCATGAGCTGCATGAGAATCTGCATACCGTACGTCATGATCGCCGAAATATGGCCGAGGTTGAGCGCGGCGCCGCCCGTACTTATTATCATTTTCGGCCCCATCAGGAGAATGAACGCCATGTTGCCGTAAATGCAAAGCTGCATGAGCGGCGCGTTCCAGGCGATGATCTTCTCGGCCCTTGTGAAATCCGCGCGTATGCTCTCGGACGCTCTGGCGAATTTGTTTTTCTCAAACTCTTCACGGGCAAATCCCTTTACGGTTCGCATGGCCATCACGTTTTCCTCGACCGCCTCGTTAAGCTTGTCGTACTTTCTGAAGACCGAGCGGAATGCGGGCAGCGCTTTTGACCCTATGAGAAAGAGTCCTCCGCCGAGGAACGGTATGATAACGACGAAAGAAGTCGCCATAGCGCCGCCCATGACGTATGCCATAATGATCGAAAAGACAAGAAGCATCGGGGCGCGTACAGCTATCCTGATCAGCATCATAAACGCCATGCGGACGTACCCCACGTCGCTCGTCATCCTCGTAACGAGTGAACTCGTTGAGAAATTGTCGATGTTTTCAAATGAAAAAGTCTGAACTTTGGCAAAAATATCGTGTCTCAGGTTTTTTCCGAACCCCGACGACGCCTTTGCGCTCGTATAACCGGCGATCGCTCCGCAGCTCAGCGAGAGCAAAGACATAAGGAAAAGTATAAAACCGACGCGGAGGATGTCGCTCATCCGGGCGCCGCCCTTGATACTGTTTATCATTTCGGCTGTTATAAACGGCATGGCCGCTTCAAGGACGGCCTCGAGCATTATGAAAAGAAGAGTGAGAAAAGCCGGGACACGATATTCCCTGACGCTTCCGAATAGTTTTCTGAAAGATTTTATCATGGTACGGTTGAGCCTCAGACGCTGAAATGCCTTGCGACCGTATATTATACATCAATCTTTGCTTTTTTTCAATATACCCGTGCGATCTGACCATGTTATGAATCTGTTAATTATTCTCCCGGTGTTGATTTTTCCCGCGCGAAGTAGTATAATATACCGGTATATGGAGAAGAAGAATATGAAGACATTTTTCAAAAAGTGCACGGCTTCGGTTCTGCTTGCCGTCGCAGTCATTGTCACAGCCGCTTCATGCGGCAGAGACGCCTACGTTCCCGTGGGATTTCAGAGAATATCACCGGACAACGCCGACTACAGATTTTACGTGCCGGACAGCTGGACGAACGTAAACGACGGAAACATTTGCGCCGCATACGTCTCTGATACGGACAGATCGAGCGTGACCTTCACCGGCTTTGAGATAAACAAAGCAGTGTTTTTTGCCGAGATAGGTTCCCCTTCGGATACCTCGGCGGGAACCGAAGCTGTCACCGGAAGCACGTCAGAGAAAAAGCTCGTAACCGCTGAAGACTACTGGGAATACTATGAAAACGAACTGCTCGGAACGCTGGGCAGTCCGGAGTATATCGAAAAAGGGGCAAACATTCTCGTTTCGGGCAGAGAATCGAAAAGATACGATTATAAAGCAACCGTCTCGGGAATCGTTTACCGTTTCACTCAGACAGTGACCGTGGTTAACGGCACGGTTTTCATCATGACGTTCACGACGACCCCTGAACTTTTTGAGGATCATTCGGAGACCGTCGATTCGATCATCGGATATATCGAGATCAAATAAATGACTTTTGCGTACTTTGATAACGCTGCGACGTCTCCGGTATGCCCGGAGGCGGCCGGCGCGGCTGAGCTTGCCGTACGGTCTGTCTGGGGAAACCCATCGGCCGCCAGCCGTCCGGGTTCCGAGGCAAGGAGACTTCTCGAAGAGTCCAGGAAAACCGTAAAGGAATCGCTCGGGGCATCCGGAGGGAGCGTAGTATTCACCGGCTCGGGTACGGAATCCGACAATCTCGCGATACTCGGAACTCTTAAAGCGAAAAACCGCATCCGCTCCGGCATGAAAAGGATTATCACGACCGGGGACGAGCATCCCGCCGTACTGAGCGCTTTTGACGAAGCGGAACGACTCGGTTTTGAAAAAAAGATAATATCGGTAAGGGACGGACTGATAGATTTTGATGAGCTCGAATCCCTGCTCGACGATTCGGTTGCCCTTGTTTCGGTCATGACGGTCAACAACGAGACGGGGGCGCTGTATCCCATCGGAAAGATCTCGGAGCTCGTCAGAAAAAAGGCGCCCGGCGCCTTCATTCACACCGACGCAGTTCAGGGATATATGAAAACAGACTGTTCTCACGAGAAAAACGGATGCGACCTTATTTCGGTCAGCGGTCACAAGATCGGAGGGCTGAAAGGCGTCGGCGCCTTATGGATCTCTGACGGAATGATAAGATCGCATGACATTTCGCCGGTGATTTTCGGCGGAGGTCAGGAAGGCGGGCTTCGGTCCGGAACCGAAAACGTCCCCGGGATCGCCGCGATGGCAGCGGCGGTCCGTGCTCGTCACGATAACTCAATCGTCGTCAGGATCAGGAAAATGATACTCGACGGCCTTCCCGACGGCTTCGAGCCGAACGTTCCGGCGGGCGGATACATACCGCATATTCTCAGCGTCTACTGCGGGGGAATCAAGAGCGAGGTCATGGTAAGATTCCTTTCGGAGCGCGGAATACACGTCTCATCGGGATCGGCCTGCTCCACCCGGAAACTGAAGACCAGTCACGCTCTCACGGCTTTCGGACTCAGCGAAAAGCGGGCGGACTCCACGATAAGGATCTCCATATCGGAGAATAACGTTGTTCCGGATGCGGAGACCCTGCTTTTGGGACTTGCCGAGGCAAAACGCAATCTAATTTCAAGGCGATAAGGCTGAAAAATGTTCGACTACCGAAAAATCAGGAAGAATATCACCTTTGACACGGGATGTTTCAAAGGAAAAAAGGCGGACGTGCTGGGTTTCGGAGTTTCAAACGTCCCGCTGGTCGGTTTTCTTCTCGACAAAGGAGCGGAGGTTACCGTCAGGGATAAAAAGGACTTTTCCCTTCTCGGCAAAGCCGCTCTCGACTGTTCCGAAAGAGGAGCGCGCTTTGTCTGCGGAGATGATTACCTGTCCGGGATCGACGGAGACTTCGTTTTCCGCTCGCCCGGAATAAGGTTTGATCACCCGGAAATCGCCCGCGCCGTGAAGAACGGCGCAGTCCTCTCGTCGGAAATGGAACTTTTTTTCGAGCTCTGTCCGGGAAGGATTGTCGGAGTCACCGGCTCTGACGGAAAAACGACGACGACAACCCTTATCCACCTGTGTCTTTCGGATTATTTCGGAAAAGACAGGGTTTTTGTCGGCGGCAACATCGGCGAGCCTCTCCTTCCGAAGCTCGGGATGATGGACAGCGAAAGCTGGGCCGTCGTCGAACTGTCAAGTTTTCAGCTTCAGACGATGAAAAAATCACCGGACATATCGATAATCACGAACATAGCTCCAAACCACCTCGACTATCATACCGGGATGGACGAGTACATTGAATCAAAAACCAACATTTTCAGACATCAGGACTACGGTCGCGTCGTGCTTAACACGAAAAACGAAATAACGCGCGGGCTTGCCTCTCTTGTCCCGAAAGGATCCGAAACGCTGGGCTTTGCGGGATCAGGAACTGTTGAATCGGAAGGCGTGATCGTCCGTGAAGGAACGCCGTTTTTCCGGGCCGACGAGATACTCATTCCCGGGCGGCACAACGTCGAGAATTTCGAGGGCGTCATCGCAGCGATCGGAGATATCGTCCCCTGCGGCGTCATCGAAAAAACCGCAAGGACGTTCAAAGGCGTTCCTCACAGGATCGAACTTGTACGCGAACTGAGGGACGTACGGTTCTACAACAGTTCGATAGACAGTTCCCCGACAAGGACGGCGGCGGCGCTCCGCTCATTTACCCACGGAGAAAAAATTACGGTAATATGCGGAGGATACGACAAGCACATACCGTTCGGACCGCTTGCCGACGTTCTCTGCGAAAAGGCAGACAAGGTCGTACTGACCGGGGCTACCGCCGACAAAATACTGTCCGCCCTGACGGAAAAAGAGGAACGCCCGGAAATATACGTCGAACCGGATTTTGAGAAAGCGGTCAGAAGGGCTGCCGGTCTTGCATATCCCGGCGGCGTCGTTATCCTTTCCCCCGCGTGTGCAAGCTTCGATTCGTTCAGAAATTTCGAAGAACGAGGAAACCGTTTCAGGGACATAGTAAACTCGCTTGAATAAAAAATGGACGAGATCAGAATAACAGAAAAAAACATATCAGACGTGATCTCGGATCTTTACAGAAAACGTCCGGACAAAGGAAACAAGGGCACCTTCGGCACGCTCGGAATTATTGCCGGATCCGTCGGCTTCCGGGGATGCGCTTCCCTTGCCTGCCGCGCGGCGCTGCGAGCAGGAGCCGGGATCGTTAAACTCATCTCGATCGAGGAGGTCTGCCTTCCCGCCGTAACGTCAAATCCCGAGATAATTCTTTCGGTCACCGGAAAAACTCCCGACGGACTTATAAATCCGCGTGACGCCGCGCTTTCGTTCGGGAAAACGAGCGCGCTTCTGATAGGATGCGGGATGACCGTTTCACCCGAAACTCTCTCTTCCGTCTCCGCCGTGCTTACCTCCGGGATACCCGCCGTGCTCGACGCCGACGCGCTGAACTCCGTTGCTGCCTCTGGCGATATCGGGATAATCGACGGAGCCGGCGTGATAGTAACGCCCCACGCGGGAGAGGCGGCGAGACTCACCGGACTGGATATCATGAAATTAAAGCGCAATCAGGGCGGATACTGCGCGGATTTCGCTTCAAAACACGGCTGCGTCGCCGTTTTCAAGGATCACGTTACAGCAGTTTCTGACGGTAAACGTCTCGCGATGCTTGATATCCCGAACGGAGGGATGTCAAGAGGCGGTGCGGGGGATGTTCTCGCCGGCGTCATCTCTTCACTCAGAGCGCAGGGGTACGGTTCTTTTGAGGCGGCTCTGCTCGGCGTTTGTCTCCATTCCGAGGCGGGTCTCAGAGCAAAGAGGAAATTCGGCGACGCAATGCTCCCGTCCGACGTTTCGGACCTCATATTACAGGGCTTTATTCCGAAAGGTGAACTACCTAAATGAATGAAAACGACTTTTACAAATCGATAGAAAGCATATCGCAGAACGAACTCGGCGAGGCAAGCAGAAAAAAGATACCCGCGTCATCGGTGATACGGTACTTTTTCCTTGCCGTCTGTATCTGCGCGTTCTGCGTCAGTATGTTTTACGTCGTGCGCAGTCTCGTGTACTACGTGAAGGCCGACGATGAATACGGAGACGTAGGAAACATTCTTGAGCCCGACGGGCTCGAACCTATGTTCCGCTCCGTTCAGTGTGAAGTCACTCCCGACTACGAAAAATCTCAGACGATCGACCCGGGATCCATCGAGGAGCGCAAGCCACGCGTGATCGACCGTGAATACGAAAAAAAGCGCAATGAGCTCTTTGCCCTGAGACAGAAATATCCCGATCTCTACGGCTGGATAAGAGTCCCCGGGACGAACATAAACTATCCGATAGTACAGTCCTCGGATAACAGCTACTATCTCACTCATTCATATACCGGTGCCTATCTTCTCGCCGGAGCCATATTTGCAGATTACAGGAACGATCCGTACGTCCTTGATAACAAGAATCTCGTGATTTACGGGCATCACATGGACGCCAAACTGATGTTCCACGCGCTTGACAACTACCTCAAAGAGAGTTTTATGCGTGAAAACGACAAGATCATCATTTACACCGTCGACGGAAAATACACCTATCAGATCGTTTCGGTTTACAACACCGACAAATACTACAATTACATCAGGACGTCGTTTTTCAGCGAAGCGTCTTTTATCGATTTCGCGACGGAAATGATTTCAAATTCAATACACAAAACAAACGTTACGCCGGAAGCGGACGATTATATGATAACGCTTTCGACGTGCTCCAACAGGACCTCCAACGGCCGCCTGGCGGTTCAGGGGATTCTCATCGACGTTTACGAATAACAGTCCGGGGGAAACAGTATGTCGGGATTTAAAAATTTTATACTGACGTTTTTCGTCGCCGCCGTGATATTCGGTCTTATCGCCTTCGGAATTGTCAAATTTTCGGACCAGGCGCTCAGCATCGGCGGAGATCAGTATTCGCCCGAAACCGGCGCTCCGGGCGAGGTTTCGAAAATGCCGGACAACGAAGACCGCGATCTTTCGTCCCTGACGGGCAACAGTTTCACGATGCTTTTCGTAGGAACGGATTATCTCCCGTCTGTATTCAAGGATTATTCCGTATCCCCCGGAGCGGTCGATAAAGACGGATTTCCTGCAAGGAAAAGAGAGATTAACGCCGATCTGATTATCGTCGTCAGGGTTGACAAGGATACCGGAAACTGCGTGACCTGCGCCGTTCCTTCAGAAACAAGGATAAGCATGGGCGGGCTGACGATGAAACTCGGAGAGCTGTATTCTAAAAAAGGCGTCTCGACCCTCGCCGATAAGGTATCTGCCCTGACCGGACTTCCCGTTGACTATTACGCCGTTATTTCGGCGGAGCAGTTCAAAGGGCTCATAAACGCGATGGGCAGCGTCACGTATTACGTAAGCACGACGATGAATTACGTGAACGAAGAGCTCGGAATGAACATCAGTCTTAAAAAGGGCTCGCAGAAGCTTAACGGGCAAAAGGCCCTCGACATGCTCCGCTTTCCCGCATACTCCGACGGAGAAATATCAAGGCGCAAATGCGCGGTGAGTTTTCTTCAGAAGCTTTTTCAGACCTGGCTTCTCAACTCAAACGAATCGAAAGCAGCCGATCTGTATAACAAATATATCGGTTATTTCGACGCCTGCACCCTCACGCTTCAGGACGTCACGGCAAACGCGGATCTCATCTTTTCGTATTCCAGGATGAATCAGATCTCGTACACCTATCCGGGATCCGCGACCGTCATAGACGGTGAAAACTATTTTGCGGCAAACGTATCGGTCGCTACCGACTATTTTTCAAAGTACAAATATCAGGGGTAAACAAAATGTTGAACACAGAAAAAACAATGAACGAAATAGTGGCTCTCTGTAAAGGCAGAGGGTTCGTTTTCTCCGGCTCGGAGATATACGGCGGGCTTGCAAACACCTGGGACTACGGCCCGCTCGGCGTTGAGCTTAAAAACAATATCAAACGCGCGTGGTGGAAGAAGTTCGTCCAGCAGAATCCTTACAACGTCGGGCTCGACGCCGCGATCCTCATGAATCCGAGGACCTGGGTCGCCTCGGGACATCTCAGCGGCTTTTCCGACCCTCTTATGGACTGCCGCGAATGCAAGGAGAGATTCCGCGCGGACAAGCTTATCGAGGACTGGGCCGCTGAAAACGGCGTAACTCTCGAAAAGCCGATCGACGCCTTCTCCCAGGCGGAAATGAAGCAGTTCGTCGAAGACAACATGATTCCCTGCCCCTCGTGCGGAAAACACAATTTTACCGACATAAGACAGTTCAATCTCATGTTCAAGACTTTCCAGGGAGTGACCGAGGACGCAAAAAACACAGTCTACCTTCGCCCCGAAACCGCTCAGGGTATTTTCGTCAATTTCGGAAACGTGCTCCGATCGACAAGAAAAAAGATCCCCTTCGGGATCGGTCAGATCGGCAAATCATTCAGAAACGAGATCACGCCCGGGAATTTCATTTTCCGAGTCCGTGAGTTTGAACAGATGGAGCTCGAGTTCTTCTGTGAACCCGACACCGACCTTCAGTGGTTCGATTACTGGAGAAGCTTCTGCCGCGACTGGCTCCTTGCCCTCGGAATAAGAGAAGAGTCGCTCAGGCTGCGCGACCATTCGCCCGAAGAGCTCTGTTTCTATTCCAAGGCTACGACCGACTTCGAATT
>JAFTDQ010000065.1 GCA_017454075.1 Clostridia bacterium | reverse complement strand
TATCCGAGCAAAAATATCTGAGAATCCCTTACCAAGTGCGGTTGGCAAGGTTTACTCGGATAAAAAATTTGCTCGGACAAGGCGTCTTGTTTATGTAGGAAGGAGCGTGAGAGTTTGATAAGGAAACTGGTAAAAAACAGAAACGGTGAAGGTTACGTCGATATGTGCGTGGGCGTCATCGTTTTCGTCATGATTCTCGTGATCGCCATCAACATTTTCAGCTTCATCACCCTGCGTATCGAAATGGATCAGATCGCCGACGAAATCCTTGAGGCGTCAACCTACAGCGGATGCTTTGGGGACGACTCGCAGGACGCTTATGAGCGGATGCTCGACGAGTATTACGATTTCGATCTCAATTTCGGCGCTGACGAATATTTCAATTCAGCCTACAGAAGGGTCCAGCTTGGACACGTGATGTGGGTAGAGGTATCCGTTACCACGAATATAAAAGGTCTCGGCGTATTCGAGATTCCCGTTACGCTGACGGTTCACCGTTCGGGTCTTTCGCAGAAGTATTGGAAGTAGGTGATCGAATGTTAGAAAACAAGCGCGGGGAAGGATACGTGCAGGTCTGCGTTCTCATTATCGTGATCTGCATGATTCTCTCCGTTTTCGTCACCTTCGCCGGCGCGGTCAACGTCGTCTGGCTTACAAAAAGAAACTCGCAGACCGTACTGGAAAGCTATCTTATGAAAAACTCCATCGAGATCTACAATTCGATCAAACAGGGAAACAACGACGCCGATTCATTGAATTCTGGTGCGTTTATCTCCGATCTCTCGGACTTTTGCACATTTGTCAAAGTCGGCGGATATTACTATCATAGAGACGAAAACGGACGGAATGAATACTATATTTCAAAACCGACCGTGGGATTCACGGAAACGAGAAAACTGAGACTGTACGTGAGCTACGACCTGTACGTTCCGATCTGCTTTGACAATATAACGATCAGTACGGCAAAGATTCCGATCACAGTAAAAATCGACCTCGAAGAGAGGTATTAGGGAGGATTGAAAGAATGAAGCAAATGAAAAAGAAAACGACTTACGTCATTATCACCGTTATCGCCGCCGTCGTAACCGTCGCGGCAATCTTTATCACTGCATTATCGGGCGGCAAATCGCCTGTACCGCAGGCACCCGATACGGAAACAGCCCCGCCGGACGTGGTTGTAATCGATATCGGAGTCGATGATCCGGAGCCGACGGAAACAGACGGCAACGGATTTGACCCCGCTCCGATTACGGATGAGCCGACGAACGAACCCGATAAGGGAGAAGAGCTGACGATTCCCGATGAGCCCGCGCCTACCGTTCCGGTGCCGAGCATTACACTCGAGCCCGCAAGCGACCCGGTCGAGCCGGTAACGGAGAAAACGCCATCCGACGACAAGAACCCTGAGGAGACCGGAGGAATCGTGATCGGCGGCGAGCCAGAACCGTATGACTGCGGAACGCCTGGGCATCACTGCGACGGACCGGAGACCCACGCATATATTCTCAATCTTGAAAATGAAGGGTGTCCATACTGTGGGAAGCACGACTGTCCGAGCTTTTACGCCGTGGACGAATGGGGCAACACCTGCTACACGCCGGGAAAATGTCCGAGTTACGACGTTCACAAGGACCCCGTGTACTACTGCCAGGAATGCGGCAAAAAGTGCGGCGACGGCAGTAACGGAACCTGCGTTCAGTTCGTAACCGCCTGCAGCTGCCCGATTTGCGGCGAGCACGTCGATTCGTGGACCTGTCACACCTGCAAAAACTGAAAAATGAATATGGGCATAAAGAAGACCTGACAGAAAATGCCGGGTCTTTCATTTTGCCCGGAAAGGATGAAAATGAAGAATAAGATCATAAGAGTAATCTCATTGCTTCTTGTTCTGATCACGGCTGTTTCCGTCGCCGCGCTTCCCGTATTCGCACTTGAATGGGACGGCAGCTCGCAGGGAGGCGGCGGTCACGGGACGGACGCCGGACCGAACGGATACGCGATCCGATATACGGACAACCGGAATCTGCTCGGATACCGCTTCAGCGTTGTCGATAAAAACGGAGCGAACAAGGTATCGAAGGTGATCGACGTGTTCCGCAAGACGGCAAACGCTCCCTACGGCGACCAGGCGTGCAATTACGACTGTAAGTTTACGGTGAAATATAACAAGAAGCAGCTGATAGACAATCAGAACGGGAACTTTTCTACGAGCAAGAACAATATAAACTGCTACAGGGAAGACGATATGAACTTTGCCTCCGAGCTGCCGACACCCGACGGGATGCAGACGTGGCAGAACAATACGACCAATCTGAACAGGATTCTGTCAACGCTCGGCGCCGGTTCAATTTCCTCTCTGAAAAACGGAGACAAAATACTTGTTGAGCCCATTTACGACGTGCGGCTTGAGAGTGTCTATCACGCGCTGACTGTGACGGAGATCTCCATATACGGCAAGCATATTCTCGGCGCGACAAGCAACGGCGGAGCGAGCAGCACCTCGGAGAGCTGGGGCTTCATATCGAGCTACGTCAACAAGTATTACCCGAACTCCCTGTTTACGCCGGACGGACAGGGACTGTGGG
>JAFTDQ010000064.1 GCA_017454075.1 Clostridia bacterium | reverse complement strand
AGGCGGCGTCCTCGGCGCGAAAATCTGCTCGTATAATCATCCGCTCCGGGTCGAAGAGTTTTGCCGGAGATGATTTTTGTCCCGGCACGGCAGTGCCCGAAGCAGGTAGCGACTCCTACCTGCGAGGGTGATAACGAAGCAGGGGCAAAAATCAACCCGTCAAAACCGGGTTCGGATAGCCCCTGTTACCCTAAAGGAGGAATGAACCGATGGAAAAAGAAGAACTGAAGCTTACCCGGGAATGGGACAAGACTTTTTCAAAAAGCGACAAAGTCGGGCATGAGAAAGTCACGTTCCTCAACCGGTACGGAATAACGCTCGCGGCGGATATGTATATTCCGAAAAACGCGGGAGGCAAACTGCCCGCGATAGCCGTCTGCGGTCCGTTCGGCGCCGTCAAGGAGCAGTGCTCCGGGCTTTACGCGCAGACGATGGCCGAGCGCGGGTATCTGACGGTCGCCTTCGACCCGTCCTTCACGGGCGAGAGCGGAGGCCGGGTCCGTTATATGGCGTCGCCGGACGTCAACACGGAGGACTTTATGGCGGCGGTGGACTTTCTTTCTCTGTGTGACGGGGCGGATCCCGACCGCGTCGGCATCATCGGTATCTGCGGCTGGGGCGGAATGGCGCTGAACACCGCGGCGCTCGATACGAGGATCAAAGCGACGGTCGCCGTGACGATGTACGATATGACGCGCGTCAACGCGAAAGGATACTTTGACGGCGAAGACAGCGAAGAGGCGCGTTACCGTAAAAAAGAGGCGATGTGCGCGCAGCGCCTTGAAGATCTGAGAAACGGCGAATACAAACCCGGGGGCGGCGTTGTCGATCCGCTTCCCGACGACGCGCCTTTCTTCGTGAAGGATTATTATGATTATTACAAAACGCCGCGCGGATACCATCCCCGCTCGCTCAACTCCAACGGCGGATGGAACGTGATCGGGTGCGAATCGTTCATAAATCAGCCGATCCTGCGGTATTCTAACGAGATCCGGTCGGCGGTACTCATTATCCACGGCGAAAAGGCGCATTCCTGCTATTTCAGCCGGGACGCTTACGCAAATATGATAAAAGACAGCAAGTATACCTCGAACAAGGAACTGATGATAATTCCCGACGCCGTCCACACGGATCTTTACGACGGCGGAGATAAAAACGCTATTCCGTTCGATAAGATCGACGGCTTTATGAAGGAGTATTTGAAATGAGCAAAGTATTGGTGATCACCGCCAGCCTGAGGGCGAAGAGCAATTCCGACGTCCTTGCAGAACGTCTTATAGCCGGGGCAAGAGACGCGGGTCACGAGACGGAAAGGATCAGCCTGAAGGGCAAAAGGATCGGTTTCTGCATCGGATGCCTTTCCTGCCAGAAAACGCAGAAATGCGTGATCAAAGACGACGCCGTCGAGATCGCGGAAAAGGTCAAAAACGCCGACGCGCTCGTGTTCGTTACGCCTATCTATTATTACGAAATGGCGGGACAGATGAAGACGCTGCTCGACAGATTGAACCCTTTGTATCCGTCGGATTACAAATTCCGCAAGGTATATATGCTATCCACGGCCGCAGAAGACGAAGAGGACACCCCCGAAAAGGCGGAAAACGGGCTGAGAGGCTGGGTCGACTGCTTTGAAAAGGCGGAGTTCTCCGGTTCGCTCTTCTGCGGAGGTATAGGCGGGCCCGCAGAAGCGGAGGGC
Source organism: Clostridia bacterium (assembly GCA_017454075.1). The sequence continues at coordinate 1,131 of JAFTDQ010000064.1, read as the reverse complement.
AAGGAAGCGGAACTCGAGGAAGCTTATGAATTCGGCAAAAAGATCGTATAAACTGCTTTTCGCGGCCGCCGCATTCTGTCTGGCGGTCATTCTCGCCGGGTGCGGGACGGAAACTCTTCCTGCTGGTACCGAAGCGGCGGGCGTTGAAGAAAGCAAGACGCCGGGGACGGACGGTGAAACCGGAGCCGGGACGGCGTACCCCGAGTCGGGCGCGGCGCCGTTCGAGTCGTCGGGGCCGGAAAACGATGAGGAAACGAACGTGGAAAAAACGCTGAAACTGTTTATTGACGGCAGGGAGATGCCGATAACGTGGCTGGAAAACGATTCCGTCGACGCTCTCAAAGAGATTGCCGCGAACGGGCTGACCGTTCGGACGTCCATGTACGGAGGATTTGAGCAGGTCGGCTCTCTCGGCGCGGAGCTGCCGAGAGACGATACGGAGATCGTCACAGACTTCGGAGACGTCGTTTTGTATTCGGGGAATCAGATCGTCATCTTCTACGGCTCCAATTCGTGGAGTTACACGCGGCTGGGACATATCGATCTGTCGGAAGCCGAGATGACCGGGCTGCTGTCAAACGGCGACGTTAACGTCGCGCTGAAATATGAATGACCGGAGGGATTTGACATGAAAGAAAAGATCGTACAGACGGCCGGGAGAAACGCGCTCGGTGAATTTGCGCCGGAGTTCGCGCATTTTAACGACGACGTCCTTTTCGGCGAGAACTGGAACAACGGGGATATCGACCTCAAAACGAGATGCCTCATCACCGTCGTCGCTCTGATGGCGCAGGGCGTCGCCGACGGCAGTCTGAAATATCATATCGAAAACGCCAAGACCCACGGCGTCACGCGGAGCGAAATGGCGGCGGCGATCACGCACACGGCGTTTTACGCAGGCTGGCCGAAGGCGTGGGCGGTATTCGGTCAGGCGAAGGAAGTCTATAACGAGGCGGTCCCGGAACAGACCGAAAAAGACAGATATCAGAACACGATCTTCTTCCCCGTCGGCGAAGAGAATCCGTACGGAAAATACTTCGTCGGGAAGAGTTACCTTGCGCCTCTTTCGACAAAACAGATCCCGATCTTCAACGTCACCTTCGAACCCGGATGCCGCAATAACTGGCACGT
>JAFTDQ010000063.1 GCA_017454075.1 Clostridia bacterium | reverse complement strand
AGATAAAACAATCCCCCAGTCACCTTCGGTTCCAGCGTAGGGGCCCCGCAAAAATGCCGGCATTTTTGGGGGATCCCGTCCCCCTTTACACAAGGGGGCCTTTCGTTTGGCATTCTGCTGATTTTTGAAAGCCTTCTCCTTGAGGAGAAGGTGGTCGCGACGCGACCGGATGAGGTGGAAAGGGAGCGCCTGGCGGAAAAAAACCGTCAGCTGGGAAATCACGGCGCCGGGCTTTCCGCCGTTTGTGAACAAAATGTAAAATCGTTTTTTCGCGCCGAAAACCCTCTTGACTTTACCGCGGTAAAGCGGTATAATTCCGCCATCAAACCGATGAAGAAGAGCAAGTACTTTTCGAAGTCCTTCCAAAGAGAGCCGCGGGCGGTGAGATCGCGGTGTGGGGCGCGGAAACGAATGGACTTCCGAGGGCGAGCCGAAAAGCGCGGCGACGGACGACGCGCGGAGGCGAGACGGCGCGGCGCACCGTGAAAGGCGCTGCCGTATGAAAGTACGGACGAGTGGGCGGCTTTGCCGTCAAGCGGGGTGGCACCGCAGGAGAATGATAATTCGCCTGTCCCGGCTGAAAAGCCAGGGGCAGGCTTTTGTTTTTGCCCCGAATATTCGAAAGGAGACATGAGAAAATGTCCGACAAAAACATCCCTTACAAGATTTACCTGAACGAAAACGAGATGCCGGCGGCATGGTACAACGTCCGCGCTGACATGAAGAACAAGCCGGCGCCGCTGCTCAACCCCGGGACCGGCAAGCCGATGACGGCGGAGGAGCTGAGCGGAGTCTTCTGCTCCGAGCTCGTCAGCCAGGAGCTCGACAACGACAACCGTTATATCCCGATCCCCGAGGAGATAAGAAGCTTTTACAAGATGTACCGTCCGTCGCCTCTTGTGAGAGCTTACTGCCTCGAAGAAAAACTCGGCACCCCCGCGCAGATCTATTATAAGTTCGAGGGCAACAACCCGAGCGGGAGCCATAAGCTCAATTCTGCCATAGCTCAGGCGTATTACGCAAAAAAGCAGGGGCTCAAAGGCGTGACGACCGAGACCGGAGCGGGTCAGTGGGGCACCGCGCTTTCCATGGCGTGCTCATACTTCGGACTCGACTGCAAGGTCTTCATGGTAAAATGCTCGTATGAGCAGAAGCCCTTCCGCCGCGAGGTCATGAGAGTTTACGGCGCGTCGGTCACCCCGTCGCCGTCGAACGAGACGCAGGTCGGACGCAAGATCCTTGCCGAGCATCCCGGAACGACGGGCTCGCTCGGGTGCGCGATCTCCGAGGCCGTCGAGGTCGCCGTGACGAGCGAGGGATACCGCTACGTCCTCGGCAGCGTCCTCAATCAGGTCCTTCTGCATCAGTCTGTCATAGGGCTTGAGACAAAGGCGGCGCTCGACAAATACGGCATCAAACCGGACGTCATCATCGGATGCGCCGGAGGCGGCTCCAACCTCGGCGGACTTATCGCCCCGTTCATGGGCGAAAAGCTCCGCGGCGAGGCGGATTACAGGATAATCGCGGTCGAGCCGGCTTCATGCCCGAGTCTGACCCGCGGCGTCTTCGCCTACGATTTCTGCGACACCGGAATGGTGTGCCCGCTTGCAAAGATGTACACCCTCGGGAGCGATTTCATCCCGTCGGCGAACCACGCGGGCGGCCTGCGCTATCACGGGATGAGCTCGATCCTCTCGCAGCTTTACGACGACGGGTACATGGAAGCGACCTCTGCAAAGCAGACCGACGTCTTCGAGGCGGCGGAGCAGTTCGCCCGGGTCGAGGGCATCCTCCCGGCGCCCGAAAGCTCTCACGCCATAAAGGCGGCGATCGACGAGGCAATGAAGTGCAAAGAGACCGGCGAGGAAAAGACCATCGTCTTCGGCCTCACCGGAACGGGATATTTCGATCTCGTCGCGTACGAGCAGTTCCACAACGGAACGATGACGGACTACATCCCGACGGACGAGGAGCTCGCTCAGTTCCGCGCTCGCCTGCCGAAAGTCTGATACAGTTAAAATCCGTCGGCAAACCGAAGCCTCCGGCCATCGGCAAAAGAAAAATCAAGCTTCTAAAAATCCCGTCCTCCGGTGTCGCCGGCGAACGGGATTTCTAAAGCCTTATATACGGTTTAACGGTATTTAACTCAAATCGGAAATGGTCCGTTTTAGCCGTTTTCCGTATCTGCTTTTGTTCTTTCGCGCTTCATCTGACGGTATAGATAATACGTTGTATTTTCTTCAAAATCGGGCCTTTTTCCTGTTGAACAGAGATTGATAAAACGCTCAAGCTGCTCTTCTGTCAAACGCGCGGTGTATCCGAATGACGTCATATATATGTTTCCATCGTTGTCGCGACCCGCGGAAAGAAGCGGGATTTCATTGATTTCAATCACTGCCTCGCAAAGCATGGTGACGTCTGTTTTTTCGAAACTCAGCTCAGAAAGCAGCGATTTAAGCAAGAAGAGATCCACCTCGCGTTGATACTCGAGCGAAACAACACCGTAGAGGACGTTAGACCGGCCCACGTAATAATCTTTTACGTATGGGTGATCGAGAAAGTCGCCCGATGTAAGGAATTCGGGATATGAGGCGTCATTAACGGCAAAACTGAAAATTCTGTCCCATAAAGCATTATATATTTGAATAAGCTCCCGGCGGTACAGCCCATATGTAGAACCGTCGCGCGAAGAATGCGGTTCCGGAAGAAGCGGAATTATAAGCTCTATGAGACCGGTGCGCAATTTTTCCGCGGCCGCGGTGTCGAGATCTTTGTTGAAAGCAGAATAAAACGAATCCAGCAGATCGAGGTCTACATAGAGCGCTTCCAAATAGTCGTAGTGGCGCCACTGTTTAGCGTATTCTATGTTCCGCAGGTCGGTATCGCGCATATCATCGTCCGGCGACAGATATCCCGTAACGAGACGGGTGACGTTGTTTGCAATCATACGGGCGATTTTACGCTTTGCTGTTTCTGCTGTATCTGTGGTTTCCAAACTCAAATACATTTCTCTGTCAAAGAAGGGAACGATCGTGTTGAAGCGATCGTCAAAATTGCCGATTGCCGTTCCGTTCATAAGATCTCTTAAAGTTGCCGGAGCTACTCGGGCAACGTTCCCGCTGTAATCCATATACGGAATTATCGCTTCTGCGACATCGGCAAGAAAAACAGGGTCCGACAGCTTTTTGCTAATCTCAAAGTTGTGCGCCTGCGTCATTTCTGGCGTCAGCAACTTGTCAAGGATTTTCGCTGCAAAAAATCTTCCTATCGCCTGAAATTCCTTTGTGCCGGTAATTGTGATTGACTGTCCTTCAAGACGGAAAAAAGATATCACGGAAGCAAGGTTGTGATTGAAACTCGAGACCGCCTGTCTGCTGTCGCCGATTGAAATGAACATATATTTATCGCGGTCCGAACATGCGCTGAGATACGCTGCCCGATCAAAGGTCAGCTGACCGTCTTTGAAATAGGCGAGCAGCAGTTCTTTATCGTTTCCGCTCAGAAAAAGGCAAAACCTGACGTTCTGTTCGCGCATTATCTGTCTTTCAAATTCGGCGTCTATCGGAATGAATCCGGAGTCGCCGCTTAAAAGATCAAAGCAGCTGATGCCGCCGTTTCCGAGGTACATATATGCGTATCTGCCGTTTCTTGAAACCACGCTCACGATCGGATCGGGCGCTATCCTTGTCTCGGATCCTGTTGTAAGGTCGATATATACTCCTCCGACAAGGACGCTTCGATCAAATACTGAAAAATTATCGGATATTTTGGCTTCGCTCATCTCAACAGCGCCGTCGGCTGACAAACGGTAGGCGTTCACCTTTCCGTCGGTTCTCATAAAAACGGAGGGCGTTCCGTCCAACGTCTTTGTGAGCATCAGACGTTCGCCGCGGAGAAAGAATACCTCTCCTCCGTTTACCGAAAAACCGTAGTTTCCGTTCGATACGGCAAAGGATATTACTCCGTTCCTTTCGGCAAGTCCGCCGGAAGGGGAAGGAGCGGACGTGCTGGTGAAATCGTACGATTCAAGGAGAGAGCGGGGTTCCTTTCCGACGGAATAAACCATTATCGTGGATGAGGCATATGAAGGAGCGTAAATGTTGGTTTCCCGGTCATAGTTTAATACCCAGACATAATATGGGACCTCCGCAACAATCCGGGAATAATCTTCGCTTATCAGGATCTCTGAAGCTAGGGCAAGATTTGCCGAAGGTTTATTTGAAGAATAATAAATTCCATTGTATGACCAGCGCGGGTCGCCGGCGTGATTTCCGTCAAGCGCCGTCAGTTTGCCGGTTTCAAATTCCAGGATATAAGAGCCGTAAGAAAGCGATTTGTCGGCGTTTGTCAGGGTGAAGAGACATTTTCCCGGATCAGTACCGTATTCAACGACGCAGACTGACGGATATTCATATCTTGATAAAACGTCCCTCGTCAGTTCCGAATCTGCTTCTGTTCCGGACAGGCCGAGCGAGCTGATAGTCGGCTTTTTTCCGGATTTGAAGCACTTGTATGCGTTTTCATTGTCAAGAAGTTCGTAAAAGGACACATAAATCCCCTCTGTATCGCCTGCAAACAGGGCTTCTTCAGGTATCATACCGCTCTCTATCATGAGGCGAATGCAGGAGTCGATGTATTCCGGAGTTGCTTTGATCGCTTCACGTATCCGGCACGAGAGGCAGACAATACAGTCATTAATAACGTCGTACCAGACGCTGTCACAGTCAGCGTGCTCTCCTTCAAGCATTTTTATTCGTATCAAATCTGTGCCGGAATAAGCCGAGACCTTTGTGTTTGGAGAGATGGAAACCGTCACGGTTTCCGCGGGATTGATTGGTTCTTCGGGCTGCGCCTCGGAAACCACCGGATCAAGCGTTTCGGCATCGTCCGTTTCAGGTGCGTCCGGCATCTCCGGTTCATCGGTTGCAGGGACGGTTGCCGTGCCTTGATTTTCCAAGCCTGCCGAAAGGAGACGAAATCTCGCCTGTGATCCGGTCGAAGACGTCATTGATGTCTCCGGTGTGTTCCGGTAAACCATTGCCGTCAGACGAAGCTCTCCTGTCTTCCAAGGTGGAAGAATCTGTCCTTGATCGTTTGGATCCGCAATTGACGTCACGGCGGGGATACCCGGGTTTCTATAAAAGGCTGGCAGAGATGCGGAAACCGCCGCGATGACGAGGACGGCTGCGACGGCGATTATCCACCATGCCTTGCCGGGTTTTTTACCCGGGGCTTTTCCGGCCGACGTTGCGGCTTTATTTCCCTGAGCATTTATTTCATTACGATTTGAGATAATGCCGTCTATCAGATTGTCGTCCAGCCTGGCGAGGGCGTCAAACACGTTCTTTCCTTTCATAATAGGTGCTCCTTTACGTATTTTTTTAATTTGTGTCTTGTCCGAGAAAGAACAGCTCTGATATAGTTTTCTTTTTTTCCGGATATAAGGGAAATCTCCGTCACGTTTCTGAGAAAATAGTACCGTTCAATAAATAATGATGACTCGTTTACGTCAAGTCCCTTCAAAAAATCGTTTACGATCGGCGCAAGGTCTTCCGGCGTAATTTCAGACCGTGCCGGAACGCACTCGGAAAGTTCATCAAACAGGACATCGTTCGTGTCTATTATCCGGCTGACCGGGATTCCGAAAACCTCGGATATGTTTTCGATCATGTGATAATCCGGCCGGCGCTTTCCGGTCTCCCATTTCGAAACAAGTTCCCTTGAAACATAAAGCAGATCGGCAAGGGTTTGCTGGGACATTTTTCTCGCGGTCCGAAGCTCGGATATGATTTTTCCTACGTCCACGGGGTATCTCCTTAATTCTTACAGAGAAATTTTATTATATGTGCGGGCTTTTGTCAAGGTACAAAACGCAACAGATTCTTCGTTTCCCTGACATGCCCGGCGACGTGTGATAAAATACAAGCCGAGAACGGGGATTCCGGAAAGACAAATAAGGAGCGTTATGGAAATGTATCACAGATACCGCTGTTTATTCGGTAAAACTAACGATGCCGGCATCGACCGGGTTTTATGCCGCCGGGTCTTATTTTGGCAAAAATATCCTCCTTTGTGACGACCATCGCTCTTTTTGTTGGAAACCACATAATTTTTTTAAAAAGGTCTGTCGGATTTTGGCCTTCTGTCTTGACATATCCCTGCGTCGTGTGATATCATACTAGTAGTTTATGGATCAATCCGGTCAAAGTCAAGAATAAGATAACGATTTATACTTATCTTGGCAACGGAACGAGTTTTAACAGCGCGCTCAGTAAAACATCGACGATACCATACTATAATGCGTAATTTTGAAAGGAAAGATGAAATGAAAAGGATCACTATCATTTTGGCTTCAATTGTTCTGGTTCTTGCGATACTTAACGGGTGTATGATTGGCAGGACAAATCCTTCATCAACCGGACAAGAACCGGATGAAAACACGGTTTTCATAAGCCGCGCTGTACGATCATTATTAGATGCTCCGGTTGACCAGAAAGAAATCAAGAATCGCTTGAATGTTGACCCAGATAGAGTAGTGTGGATAGCGAGCATCGACGGCTTTGTTTACGGGATTGGTTTCACGAACATGTACGTTATCTCGGGATTCAAACTGTTCGGGTACACGTTCGAGACCGCTAGTTCATCGCTTTTTTTAAGATATGACACAAACAACGATGAGTTAATCAGGTTGACGAGAGAGAACGAAGAAGATTTTATAACTGAAGAACAGGCAAAAAAGCTGTTTGACATAGCTAAAAACGCAGATTGGAAAAACAAAGTTCCTGAGACAAACGCAAACTAATACACGACGGAAACAAATTGAACGTAATATCGATCGACGAGGCGCTGAAATGCAAAGAGACGACCGAGGAGCTCGCTCGGTTCCGCGCCCGCCCGCCGAAGGTATAAAAGCGAATAAGCTCACAAAACCCGCCGGAAACGGCGGGTTTTGACCTTCAATTTGTTTGGGTATCTACGTTTCCCCCGATCTGATCTTTTCGATAAACTCCGTGAATGCCCGGCGGTAGCCCTCGCGGTCTTTCAGCAGAGACAGACCGTGCGGAGCGCCTTCGACCTCGATGAAGGTAATGAGATCCGGGTTCGCCGCCCTGATCTCACGGCTCATCCGTATGGGCACGAACCGGTCGGCGGTCCCGTGGATCAGAAGAACGGGCTTTTTCGCGTTTCTGACCGACCTCACGGCGTCGGATGAGAGAATATTGAAGCGTCCGAAGACAAGGGCGCCGAGAAAAATGAAAGGGAAGGTAACGTAGTCGAGCCGCGTCATCTCCCGGCCGACCTTTCTGACTATTCCGAAAGGGGATGAGAACGGACAGTCGGCGACGATCCCGCGGACGTTGTCCGGCAGAGGCAGGTCGCATGCCATGAGTACGGTCGCCGCGCCCATCGAGACGCCCTCGAGATAAATATCGGTTTTTTCGCCGTACTTTTCAAGGATGAAGTTTATCCACGTCAGGACGTCGCGGCGCTCTCTTATCCCGAACGAGATCGTGTGTCCCTCCGACCTTCCGTGCGCCCTCTGGTCGACGAGCAGGACGTTTTCCCCGAGCGACAGGGCGAGGTGCAGCCCTCCGCTGAAATCCCTTACCCCGTTGCCCTTGTATCCGTTGAACTGAATGTGAAACGGAGCGCCCTCTTTCTGCATATATATCCTTCCGAAAAGCCGCAGCCCGTCGTATGACGCCGCAAAGACCTCTTCGTACGGGATCCTGACCGCAGAATCTATGAGAGAGATCATCTCGTCGTGAAAAACATCGTAGCCCTCACCGGTAAGCACCCTGTACGTCACGTCCGCGTCGTTTTTATTATAGAACGCGGCGAAATAAACGGCGAGCGAAACGCCAAGCGTCAGGACGAGAAGCGAAACCGCCGCGATGATCCAGGGCACGGTCAGCTCTCCGACGCCGCGGAAATCAGCGCGGCGATCGCCTCCGCCGGGTCGGGCGAGCGGAAAACGGCCGAGCCGGCGACGAGGACGTCCGCCCCGGCGCGGTATATCCCGCCGGCGTTTCCGGGGTTAACTCCTCCGTCGACCTCGACGGTGACTTTTCTCCCTGCAAGGTCGGCGAGGGCGCGCGCAAGTCTGATCTTTTCGGTCGATCCCGGGATGTAGCTCTGCCCGCCGTAGCCCGGCTCGACCGACATTATGAGAATGTTGTCGATAAACGGGAGATACGGCCGTATGACCTCGACCGGCGTGCCGGGCTTTACCGAAAGGCCGGCTTTTCTGCCGAGCGCGCGTATCTGTCTCAGGGTCTGCCCGGGATCGGAGCAGGCCTCGTAATGTACCGTGACGACGTCCGAGACGGCGGCGAAACGTTCGACGTATCTGACGGGTTCCCTCACCATGAGGTGGGTGTCGAAGACGGCGCCCGAAAAGCACCGGAGCGCTCCTATGAAATCCGCCCCGAAGGATATGTTCGGCACGAAATCCCCATCCATAACGTCGAGGTGGAGATATTCCGCGCCTGCGTCAAAAACCTTTTTCGCTTCCTCTCCGGCGCGCGCGAAATCGCAGGCGAGCATGGACGGCGCGATAATTGCCTTTTCTCTTTTTCCTGGTCTCATTTCAGCTCCTTTTCGATAAGGCAGACGGCGTGCGCGGCGATACCCTCGCCTCGCCCGGTGAACCCGAGCCGTTCCTCGGTCGTCGCTTTGATATTCACGTCCGAAACGTCAATGCCGAGCGCGGCGGCGAGCCGCGAGCGCATCCCGGGGATAAATCCGGCGAGCTTCGGCGCCTGGGCGATCACGGTACAATCGACGTTTACAATCGAAAACCCCTCGTCCGAAAGCATTCCGGCGACGTCTTTCGCGAGCGTCATGCCGGATATCCCGAGATATCTGTCGTCGCTGTCGGGGAACAGCACGCCGATATCGGGAAGTCCCGCGGCTCCGAGGAGCGCGTCAAGGACGGCGTGAGTGAGCACGTCGGCGTCGGAATGCCCGTCGAGACCTTTTTCATAAGGTATGAGCACGCCGCCGAGGATCAGCTTTCTGCCGGGAACGAGACGGTGCACGTCGTACCCGTGCCCGATCCTGAGACGGGATTTGTTTTCATTCATCTTTTTCCGCCCCCTCCCCGGGGTCGTTTTTCTCACGGTATCCGAGTATCGCTTCGGCGATCGCGAAATCGACGGGGTAAGTCAGCTTTATGTTCTCGTTGCCGCAGGGTACGGGGACCGGACGGAAACCGGCGTGCTCGGCGAGGGAAACGTCGTCGGTCGCCGCGATCCCGTCCTTCAGCGAAACGAAGGCGGAAGCGCGGTAAAGCGAAGCGCCGAACACCTGCGGGGTCTGCGCAAGCCATATCCCGTCCCTGTCGAGAGTCTGCCCGCCGTCCTGCCGTACGGTGTCGGACGGGCGCCGGGCCGCGTAGGCGGCGCCGTGAAGGCACGCCTCGTGCCCGACTTCCTCAATGATCTCTTTCGTGACGAGACAGCGCGCCGCGTCGTGAATATATACGAAATCGGTGTCGTCCCTTACGGTGCGGAAGCCGCGGATCGCCGAGGCAAAGCGGGTCTGCCCGCCGATAACGGTCCTGACGGGGGTTGACCAGCCGTATTTTTCCCGGTAGGAGTCGTAGATCTTTTCCTCGCCTTCCCGGCATACGACGATTATCTCGTCAAAAAAACCGCATGAGTCGAAGACGCCGACCGTCCTCGCGACGCAGGGGACGCCGAGGACGGGCGCGTGCTGTTTCGGAAGATCTCCGCCGGCGCGCTTACCCGAACCGCCGGCGAGAATGATCGCCGTGTTGTGCTTTTTTCTGATCAGCGCGAGGGAATCGAGCGCTTTTTTTGCCATTGTCCCTATGTTCCGAGTTTTTTTCATGTGTTCCTCACTGAAGCGCTCTTCTGTTTTCGGAGTACAGTTTTTCCGTTTCGGCACGCAGGTCGGGTGCGGTATCGAGACGCGGATCTCTTTCGAGCAGAGCCGCGGAGTAGTCGAGCGCGGTCTTCAACATTGACATATCGGCCGACGTCACCCCGGGGAACTCCCCGTGCTGGCGTATGCTCCCGTCGGTCCTCGGGAGATAGTCTCCCGGACCCCGCTGAGCGAGGTCCGCCTCGGCTATCGCGAAGCCGTCGTTTGTCTTTGTCATGACTCCGAGGCGCTCCTTCGCGGCCTGTCCGTCGGAGTCGGAAACGAGCACGCAGAAGGATTCTGCGCGGCCGCGGCCGACCCTTCCCCGGAGCTGATGGAGCTGCGCGAGGCCGAAGCATTCGGCGTTCAGAACTATCATGAGCGTCGCCTCCGGGACGTCGACCCCGACCTCGATCACCGTGGTGCTGACGAGCACCTGAGTTTCTCCCGAGGCAAACGCGGACATCGCGGCGTCCTTTTCGGAGTTTTTCATCCTTCCGTGGACGAGTCCGACCTTTATCCCGTCGCTCTCAAGGACGGACGAGAGATATGAAAACGTCTCCTCAGCGGAGCATAGCCGTCCGCCGCCGGCCTCGTCTTCGGCTCCGTATCCGCCGACGAGGTCTTCGAGTTCCTCTTCTTTTTCGATAAGGGGGCAGACGATATATACCCGGCCGCCGAGCGCGGTCTGCTTTCTGATGAACGAGATCAGCCGCCCGGTATATGACGAGTCGACGCAGAAGGTCCTGACGGGGGTCCTTCCGGGAGGGAGCTCGTCGAGCGTCGAGACCGAAAGGTCGCCGAACATCACAAGCCCCATGGTCCTCGGTATCGGAGTCGCGCTCATTACGAGCATATGCGGGGTGATCCCCTGTCTTTCGTTCCCGAAAACCGCGCGCTGCGACACGCCGAAGCGGTGCTGCTCGTCGGCGATCATAAGTCCCGGTTTTTTGAAAAGAGTTGATTCGGTCAGCAGGGCGTGCGTTCCTATCGCCATTTTAATTTTACCGTTTGCGATCCCGGCGCGCACGGCCGTTTTTTCGGACTCTCTCATCGATCCCGTGAGGAGCGCCGTTTCAAATCCCAGGCGCCGGAAGAGACCGCTCAGCTTGGCGTAATGCTGTCTTGCGAGAATGTCGGTCGGAGCCATAAGCCCGACCTGCCAGCCGTTTTTCAGCGCTATGTACGAGGCGGCGGCGGCGACCGCCGTCTTTCCGCTCCCGACGTCTCCCGAGAGCAGGCGGGTCATGGGTACGCGTCCCGACGTCATATCCGACGAGATCTCGCGGATCGATCTCTTCTGAGCACCCGTCAGGCCGAAGCCGAGGAGATCCGTAAGCGGGTCCGCCGGCACGGGCTTCATCGCGGGCGGCGTCCCCTTTTTTATCATTCTGCGGTGTACTCCCAGGGAGACCGAGAAGACGAGCGCGTCCCTCAGAGCGAAATATCTCCGCGCGAGCGCGACCTCGTCCATGCTCCGCGGGGCGTGTATCATTCCGTACGCTTCGCGCGCGGAGGGGACGTTTTCTTTTTTTCTGAGCTCCTCAGGGACGGGCTCGGGTATCGATCCCCGATCGATGAGCGTAAGCGCGTCGGAGATCGTTTTCGAAACGAGCTGACCGTTCAGCCCGGCAGTCAGCGAATAGACCGGTGTGAGCGGCGGGAGCGGCGCTCCGCCGTCCGCCCTCTCGTGAAGGGGGATGAGATCATCAGCCCGGTGCGCTCGCGCCTGACTCTGCCCCAGAATCTCCAGAGCTGTCCGACCGAAAACGTCTTTTCTATGAATCTGTTGTTGAAAAAGCATATCGTCGCGCGCCGTCCGGTCTCGTCAACCGCCGTGAACTTCGTGAGCGTCATGCCGCCGCGGAGCTTCGCTGTCCTCGGGACGCTCGAAACGGTCAGCAGGCAGGAGCACGCCACGTCGGGGTCGCAATCGGAAAGCAGGCGGACGTTCCCCCTGTTCTGATACGCGCGCGGGAAATGAGAAATGAGATCTCCGACCGTTCCGACGCCGAGGCGCGAGAAAAGCGCCGCTCTCTTGCTTCCCACCCCGGGCAGGGAGGTCAGCGGAGCGTCAAATCTTATCGACGTGTCCTTATCCGGCTGAGTTTTCATATAAAAGCAGTTGATATTTTAATCCGAAACGGCTATAATATAGGCGTAGTGAACGTGACCGGCGACCCGCCGGAGAGAAAGGATTCGGTAGTCAGGCAATGAACAGAGAGATTAACGTAAAAGAAAAGCTTATCGGCGCGAAAGACAGCGCCGTCGGATGTTTTAAGAACGCGATCGGCCGGCTCGGCGACCTCACCGTCGGGGTAAAGGGAAAGCTCCGTCTTTCGCTCGCCGAAAAGGGAGAGGAAAAAGCGTCAGTCGACTTTGTCGAAGACGGAAAAGTCTTCAACGTAAGGAACGTGCTCATCGTCGCCGGAGTTTTCGTCGCCGTCAGCGCGGTCATTTCCATCATCGACGACATTTTCTGAGCCCTCCGGCTTGTTTGCCGCGTCAATGTTTCCGGCGCTCCCGGCCTGTTTCCCGGGGGCGCTTTCTTTTTCCTCCGGCTCTCCGTCCGGTGTTTCTCCGGCTTCCGGGGCGGCTTTTGCTTTCGGCGGAGAGTATCTGCCGCCGAAAACCGAGTCTCCGCCGAATATAAGATCAAGCGGGAAGGAGAGCAGGGGAGCGGCGAGCGCCCCGATAAGAGGAGCGTACCAGACAGACACGTATTTTGCCGAAAGGAAGGCGATCCCCGCCGCCGCGGCGCCCGATATGAGCCGCCCGGTCGGGGAGTGCGGAAGTATCGCGGGGTCGCCCGTCACGAAGACGGCGGCGAGCATATACGGGGCGCTGAGAAGCATACCCGCAGCGTGCTGAAGGGATATGATGTCCGATTCAATCGCGACCTCCGGGAAGGCGTAGAACAGGGCGAACGACGCTCCGAGGAAAATCAGAGGCGCGCCGGGGCGGCGGTGCCTTCCCGCGCAGAGCCATATGAATGCGACTGCGAGGAGCATTATCGCGGTATCTCCGACAAGACCTGCCCTTCCGCCGAAGAACAGGGAAGCCGTTCCGGCGTCGGGCAGACCGTCCGTCCGTATCTGGGTTATCTCGGGTATTTCGCCGAGGACGCTCCCGTTATACGGCGCGAACGAAAACGGCGCTTTTTCGCCGTAAGGAACAAAGCCCTCGGGTCCGAAGATCAGCCGTGCGGCGGCCGCTCCGAACAGGACCGGAGAGGTCCTGACCGGGCTGTACGCGTTTATCATGCGAAGGGTGAAGACCGCGACGGCGGCTCCGACCGCGACCTGATGCGCCGGCGCCGCGGCCGAGAAGAACAGGGGGACCGCTGTCCCCGTCACAAGCGCGGTCAGATCGAGAAGCGGACGCTTCTCTTTTTTTATGAGCGAGAGCGCGAGGTCCGTCAGAAGCGAAGCCGCGACCGAGACGATGACAAGCGAAGCGACCCTCATCCCCTGTACCGCGGCGCTCCATACAAGGAGCGGCACGGTCGCGATCAGAAGATCGAGAGAGAACGGTATTCTTCCGTTTTTCCGTCTGATATCAGGCATGGCGGGACTCCTTTCCGCCGCTTTTCACGGCGTCGCAGAGCGAAATGCCGGAGGGGCAGACGCTGTCGCATATACGGCAGGAGATGCACGCCCCGGCGTCCCTGACCCCTCCGGGTTTTACGGCGGCGTCCGACGGACGGAGCCGTACGGGACAGTAAAGATCGCAGAGCCCGCATCTGTCGCAGGCAAAGACGGTCTTTTCCGCCGGCCCGCGAAAACGTTTGTCCAGGATGATCCCGTCGATCCCCGCGACCGGGGTCTCGGGGGACGCCTCGCGCCCCTTTACGGCGCCGCCGACGGTGACGACCGCCCCTTCGGGGATTTCGGTCGCCATGCCGAGCGGGGTTTCCGGAAAGGAACGCACGAGCGCGCTTTTTTTCCCCTCGACGGAAAAATACTTTCCGGCGGGGAGCCCGAGGACGAGCGACTCGAAAATGAGGACGCATTTTTCGGGAGAAAGCACGGCGTAGCCGCTGTTTTCAAGGGGTTTCAGGGGGCTGATTTCCGCTCCGAAAACCGCGGAAACGAGAAGTCTCGGGTCGTAAAGCGGATATTTGTCGGAAATGACGGTCACGGAAAACTGTTTTTTTCCGGCGGCGGCGAGGGAAAGGGCGTCGGCCGCACGGTAAGCGCTTTTCGGCACGCAGAGCACGCAGTCCCTTATCCCGTAAACGTACATGGCGACGGTCGCGCCGGCGAGTATCTTTTCCGGACAGGACAGGGCAAGCCGGGTAAAAAGCGTCACGCCGGAGTCCGTCTCGGCAAATCCGACAAGAAGAGATTTTGCCGCTTTTTCCCTTCGGGGGAGGGTCACGCCGCGCTTTTCGAGAGTGAGACGGAGCTCATCCCGGGAGTAGTCGGTTATTTTGCCGGCGAGAGGTTCGAAAACCGGCGCCGGCAAAGCCGGCGAGTTGCCCTCGCCCGGGAAAAGCCGGCACGGAGGTTTTATTCGCGGGAGTCCTCCCGATATCGTTTTCATCAGATCAGGCCTTTCCACCGCCGCGTTCCGTCGCGGCGATGCATACAATAATTCAATATATATTCTACCATCTTTTGCCGGAGTTTTCAAGAGCGGAGAAAAAAAGAGGTCGAGGCGCGGCCCGCCGGCCTTTGAAAGCCTTCTCCTTGAGGAGAAGGTGGTCGCGGAGCGACCGGATGAGGTGGAAAGGGAGTGCGTGGTAATAACGTAACGGCTATAATCGTTAATGACTCAACCCTCATCCGAGCGGCTTCGCCGCCCACCTTCCCCACAGCGGGGGAAGGCAAGAACCTTGGCTCCCCCTCGGGGGGAGCTGTCGGCGTCAGTCGACTGAGAGGGGGTCTCACTCTCTGCCTCATGCCCCCTCTCCGCCTCGCGTACGCTCGGCACCTCCCCCGTGGGGGAGGCGAGTTATAGT